>DATMYZ010000204.1:0-2369 GCA_035560675.1 Clostridia bacterium | reverse complement strand
GTGTAGCTGAAGTCGTATTTTTGCATTCAACTTCAAAAATCTGTTCCCGCAAAAAACCATGTGGCGGCATTTCATAATCTATGCCTTCATATTGATAGCGATTATCCAGTAGTGCACCACAAATGGGAAAACAGACGGAAGTTCGCCTGGGCCAGACTGAAGTTGAATAGGTCCATACATGGTTGTAGCCCGTTGTCTTATTGATTATCTCTTCGATATGCCCGCCGCAGGTTGAGAAAACCACGCGTAGTGCATGGTTTTCAAGAGTGATTTTGTAGACCGAGTGAATATTCGGCAATGTACTATACCTGAAACAGTTCTGCGGCGCTATCATTATCAATGAAAAGGTGCCAGTTAGGATGTGTTTTAAGAACTGTAGCCGGCACAAGAGGCGTGACAGCAAGGGTAAGCGTATCTTTTACAGCTTGCGCCTTCACGGTATGAGGTACGCACGAGATGATGGTTTTACACGAAAGAATCTGATTAACCGTCATGGTGATTGCTTGTTTTGGTACATCGTTAATGGTTTCAAACCAGCCTTCGCCAACCTGCTGCTTTTTGCACTTATTATCTAGATTAACTACCATATACGCTTCATCTGTTTCAAAATCTGCGGGCGGATCATTAAAGGCGATATGGGCATTTTCACCAATGCCAATCAGTCCGACGTCGACCGGCTTTTTTCTGAGTTCTTCGGTTAGTTGTGCAATGTGCAACGCCACATCTCCTTCGCCGTTGACAAAGAAAGCATTTTTGAGCGTTACCTGAGAGGCAAATCTCTCCTTTAGATATTTTCTAAAACTTGCGGGATGACTTTCGGGAAGGTTCACATATTCGTCAAGATGGAACATCTCCACTTTGGACCAGTTAACATTTTGTTTGATTAGGGCAGATATTGTCTCAAACTGCGATGCGCCGGTGGACAAAACCAACCGTGCTTGGCCGTTTTCAGCAATGGCCGTGTTAAGTACCTCAGCTGCTTTCGCGGCAGCAGCACTGCCCATCTCAGCCGACGTACTTTTTACAGTGATCGTCATATTCATAGGTATAATCCTCCGTCTATGGTTTTGATGCCGGAAACGTAGACCGATTTTATGGAGATATCGTTGTCAAACAGAACAAGATCAGCCTGTTTTCCAACATCAAGAGAACCGATTACGCTATCCAACTTCATAAATTTTGCTGGATTGAGTGACATCATTTTAACTGCTTCCCACACAGATAAACCGGCCTGATAGACCATCACGCGCACAAGGCGGTCGGTGGTAGCCACGCTTCCGGCGAAGCAGGATTTGTCCGGCATTAACGCAATGCCATTTTCAACAATAACCTGTTGTCCATCTTTTTTAGAGCCCAATATCGATACGCCGTCCGGCATGCCCGCACCGCGCATACTGTCGGTACAAAGACATATTGCGTCATGGCTCTTAAAGCGCAGAATCATTCGCAATAAGTCTGGCGGGATATGGATGCCATCGGAGATAATTTCGAGGGTCAGGCCATCCAGCAAATATCCGCTTTCAACAACGCCTAGAGTGCGCATCCCGTTTACCCTGACAATACTGGACATAGCCGAATAAAAATGAGTAAGATGTGTGAAGCCATGCTTAAAAGCCTCTTGCATCTGCTCAAACGTGGCAGAAGTGTGTGCTGCCGACAGCAAAATGCCGTTGTCAGCAAGGCGATCTGCCATTTCAAGCGCGCCAGAAAGTTCCGGGGCCAAGGACCAGCGCTTAATGTGACCCTTTGCATATGCCAAAATGTTTAAATAATGCTCAGGATAAGGATTCATCAGGTAACGTTCATCCTGTGCCCCCTTGTACTCACCGGAAAAATAAGGGCCCTCAAGATGCATACCAAGAAAATGCGGTCTGCTTTCTTTTGTTTCCAGTGCCAGATGGTAGGCATCTATGGCGGCATACAGGTCTTTGTCATCGCTGGTTAAGGTTGTCGGCATAAGGGCAGTTGTTCCATGGGCCATATGTGCTCTAGCCGCGCCAATCACATCGCGCACGTCGCCATCCATAAAGTCGTAACCGCCAGCACCATGAGTATGCAGGTCAATAAAGCCGGGCGACAGATATAAACCCTGGCATTCCACGACTTCTCCTTGACTTGCAGGCACTTTACTCATATCACCCAGGGCGGTAATTATGCCGTCCTTTTCTGTTAAAAAGCCGCACTGAATAATCCTGTCTTCGCAGACAAGACGCGCATTCAGAAATGTTTTCACGGATCCACTCCTTTCGGAGCAACAAGTTATCGAGTCAAGCCTAATATATGCTATGAAATCGAAAATTGTCAAGCATATTATGAGAAAACACAGCGAATATGACTTTTTGTACAATAAAAGTGATGCTATTTGATTC
>DATMYZ010000203.1:0-4868 GCA_035560675.1 Clostridia bacterium | reverse complement strand
GTATAGCACGCGCTGTAAAATACAAATAAACAACAAAAATTTCTACAATAAAAACGGCAACTATCAAAATACGCCCCGCAGCTTCCTGCGGGGCGTTAAAACCATATAAAACCTTTGCTAATTACTTCTCAGCAGGCGCGTTAGTTCCCTGGAACTTAGAGGGGTTAATCTTTACGCCAGGGCCCATGGTAGTGGCGACAACGCAGCTCTTGACATACTGGCCCTTGGCCGCAGCGGGCTTAGCCTTGACGACAGCACCCATCAGTGCAGAAAAATTCTCCTGCAGCTTCTCAATGCCGAAAGACACCTTGCCAATAGGGCAGTGGATGATGTTGGTTTTATCAAGACGGTACTCAATCTTACCAGCCTTAGCTTCGGTAACAGCCTTTGCAACATCAGGTGTCACGGTGCCCGCCTTGGGGTTTGGCATCAGGCCACGCGGGCCGAGAACCTTACCAAGACGGCCGATAACGCCCATCATGTCGGGGGTGGCAATCACAACGTCAAAATCCAGCCAGCCTTCGGTCTGAATCTTAGTGACATATTCGTCTGAGCCAGCGAAGTCAGCGCCTGCATCCAGTGCCTTCTGAACATTATCGCCCTTGCAAAATGCAAGCACACGAACGGTTTTGCCGGTGCCATTAGGCAGAACCACCGCGCCGCGGACCTGCTGGTCGGCATGGCGGGAGTCAACGCCCAGGCGGATGTGCAGCTCGACAGTTTCATCGAACTTGGCCTTTCCGGTTTTTACGCACAAATCCAATGCTTCTTCGGTTTCGTAGAGCTTAAGCGCCTCGACAAGCTTGGCGCTTTCAGCGTATTTTTTTCCGCGCTTCATTGCAAATCCTCCTTCTTACTCAATCACTTCAACGCCCATAGAACGTGCGGTACCGGCGATCATGCTCATGGCAGTCTCGATACTTGCAGCGTTCAGGTCGGGCATCTTGGTGGTTGCGATCTGGCGAATCTGCTCACGGGTGATTTTGCCCACCTTGTTTTTGTTGGGCACGCCCGAACCGCTTTCGACGCCGATTGCCTTTTTAATCAGAACCGCTGCGGGCGGGGTTTTTGTAATAAAGGAGAAAGAACGATCTGCATACACGGTGATGACAACCGGAATAACCATTCCGATTTCACCCTTTGTGCGCTCGTTGAACTCCTTGGTGAATGCCATAATATTAACGCCATGCTGACCGAGAGCCGGGCCGACAGGCGGAGCCGGGGTTGCCTTTCCGGCGGGAATCTGCAGCTTTACGTAGCCTACAACCTTTTGTGCCATTTTAACTTGCACCTCCAAAATTAGTGGTTAATTTGCGGGGCGTGTGGGCCCCTCCCACAGGCTGCCATAACAACAGCCTATCCGCGAAATCAATCGTATCTGCTTGACTGATAGACGCTAAGCGAGCGCAGACACCTGTTCGAGCGAAAGCTCAACAGGCACATCCTTGCCCATCATCGAAACAGTTACACGCACGAGACCTTTATCCTTCTCAATGCTGTTGACCCTCCCGATAAATCCGCCAAAGTAGCCGTCGATGATCGAAACATTATCGCCAACCGAGAAATTAACCTCGATTTCGTTTTTCTCCACGCCTAAACGCTGCACTTCTTCATCGGTCAGCGGAACGGGCTTGGAGCCCGGGCCAACAAAACCAGTGACGCCGCGAATGTTGCGCACAACGTACCACGTTTCGTCGTTCATGACCATTTTTATCAGGACATAGCCGGGGAAGACCTTGCGCTCAACCTCGCGCTTTTTGTTGTCCTTAATTTCGGTAACCATCTCACTCGGAACCCTGACCTCGCAGATCAGATCCTGAAGCTTACGGTTTTCCACAGCATTTTCAATGCTGCCGGCCACCTTGTTTTCGTAACCCGAATAGGTGTGAACCACATACCATCTGGCTAATTCAGACATTGTGTTCCTCCATGTTTAAGCGCCGAGCACGGCCTTAACGATTAAACCGAGAATCCAGTCGAATCCTCCGGTCAAAACCGCAAAGATCGCCACAGCAACCAATACGACCCCGGTGTTGTTGAGCACCTGCTTCTTCGAAGGCCAAACAATCTTTTTGACCTCGCTCTTCTGATCGCGGAAGAACTTGCTAAACCGAGTAAAGATAGACTTCTTCTCAGGCTTTTCTGCCATTTTGATCTCCTGCCTTTCTTTCCTACTTGGTTTCCTTGTGAACGGTGTGCTTCTTGCAGAATCTGCAGTACTTGTTCATCTCAAGTCTGTCCGGGTCGTTTTTTTTGTTCTTCATTGTGTTGTAATTGCGCTGTTTGCACTCTGTGCAGGCCAAGGTAATTTTTACTCGCATTTTTCGGCACCTCCTGTTAAACGGATTGATTTTTGCCTCCCTCAAGGGAATGTGTGTGTCCTCTTTTTTGGGCACAAAAAAATAGACCCTTTTCGAGGTATATTTATCGTAGCATAATCAAAGGCAATTCGTCAAGTATTTTTTGCTTATTCTATCAGCATTTTTCACATTTTACCCTGTTTTTGAAAGTTTTATAGCCTGTTTTATAGATCATCAGCGGAATTTAGCGTTAGAAAACCGCATAAACGTATAATAAGCTCATCGAAGCATATGGGCATATCGGTGCACAGCCGCCAAAGCCGCAATACAAAAAAGTTGCCACTTTGACGACTACACAATAAATTAGTAAATGTGCGCAAACGTCTAGACAGCAAGGTGGGTCCCATCTATTTTGTACAGGCTACCACTTATTTAATGAGGAGGCGCAATATGCCAAACATACCGTTTACCGCACCTGATATTACACAAAATGAATGCGACGCCGTACTTTCGGTTCTGCGCTCTGGCTGGCTGACAACTGGTCCCGTCACCACGCAATTTGAGCAGGCGCTGACGGCCTACACCGGTGCGGATGGCGCCATCTGTGTCTCAAGCGCAACGACGGGGCTTGAAGCCGCATTGCGGCTGTGCGGTGTTGGGCCGGGAGATGAGGTTATCGTACCAGTCTACACCTTTTCCGCCACTGCGGCAGCGGTGGTGCATGTTGGTGCCATCCCCGTTCCAGCTGACTGTGAGCCCGGCAGCTTTCTGCTTTCAGCTAACGCCGTCGTCAAGCATCTGACCCCAAGAACAGCGGCGGTCATCCCGGTGGATATTGGCGGAACACTCTGCGACTACGCCGCCATAAAAGCGGTGTGTGGGACAATTTGCCGCCCATTTTCCGGCGGTCTAATCCCGCTCGGACGCCCTGCCGTCATCGCCGATGCCGCGCACTCACTTGGTTCCTCTTGCCCGGCAGGCAACAGCGGCACGCTGGCAGATTTCAGTGTCTTTTCGTTCCACGCTACCAAAAATCTTACCACCGCCGAGGGCGGCGCGCTGCTGTGGAAATTCCCCAACGCCGACAGCCCCGCCATTTACAGTGCTTTAAGCCGCAGCATTCTGCACGGACAAAGCAAAAACGCCTGGCAGCGAAACCACGGAGCAACAACTTATGATATCGTCGATTTCGGCCACAAGGCAAATCTTTCAGATTTGCAGTCCGCCGTCGGGTTGTCTCAGTTAAAGCGTTACCCCGACATGCTCGCCCGCCGCAAGGCGGTATGCAAAACCTACGACCGACTGTTGCCCGAAGGTTGGTCTGCACTGCACCACGGCGAACACTCGTCCTATCACCTTTATCTGGCGCTGCTGCCTGAGCAAAAGGCCGACCGGCGTGACGTTTTGCTTAATTCGCTGCGCGAGAACGGCATTTGCTGCAACCTGCATTTCCCGCCACTGCCGATGCTGACTGCCTATAAAAAGTTCGGCTGGAGCACACAAGATTTCCCCAACGCTATGGCATTATTTGCCCGCGAGCTATCGCTACCGCTCTCCAGCGTCATGACATGCCAGCAGGCTGAGTCAGTATGCGCCCAGATTAGAGCGCTTCTTGAAGATTAAACTGCTGCGCCATCTCGCAGATGCTGTCGATACTTTCCCAGCCCGTTATTTCGCCGCACAGTCGGCGCAGCTGAGCCGC
The DNA here is from genome assembly GCA_035560675.1 of Clostridia bacterium. Taxonomy (GTDB): domain Bacteria; phylum Bacillota; class Clostridia; order Oscillospirales; family Ruminococcaceae; genus Yanshouia. The sequence goes on along the minus strand of DATMYZ010000203.1, from coordinate 866 downwards.
ACCCCGCAACCCGGTCATATACCATGCCACGTGCTTTCTGGCTTCTCTAAAGCCCACCATCTCGCCCTTATCCTGAATCAGCAGCACAATTTCCTGCCGCATAACTTCCAGCCGCGCCTCCATGGCGGGCAGCTCTGGTACTGCTTCGCCGTTCATGATGGCATTCACCTGCGCAAAAAGCCACGGATTCCCCAGTGCGCCACGACCGATCATCACCAGATCACAACCGGTGTGTTCAAACATCCTTTTAGCGTCCTGCGCCGTAAAAATATCGCCGTTGCCAATCACGGGCACCGACACCGCAGCCTTGACCGCGGCAATACAATCCAGGTCGACCGGCGGAGAATACATCTGCGCGCGAGTGCGTCCATGTATCGTAATCGCTGCGACCCCAGCCTGCTCCATTCTTTTTGCCGCCTCAACCGCCACATCCTCGCCCGCGTCATATCCCCGGCGAATTTTTGCGGTCACCGGAATATTGCCCGCGCCTAAAACAGCGGCGCGCGCAATTTCTTCTGCCAGCGGCAAATTTTTAAGTAAGGCACTGCCCGCCCCGCCACCTGTGATCTTTGGCGCAGGGCAGCCCATGTTCAAATCAATTAAATCCGGCTGCCGTTGGGCTGCCGCCTGCGCCGCCTCGCGTATGCAGGTAGGGTCGGCACCGAAAAGCTGCACCGCAAAGGGGTGCGCATCATCAATTTCCAACAGCTCGGTGCTTTTTTTACTACCCATTTGTATTCCCTTAGCGCTGGTCATTTCACCGACAGTATAACATGCGCCATGCGCCCGACTGATGGCACGCACCGCGCGATCAGCCACACCTGCCATGGGCGCCAGCGCGGCAAAACCATTTATTTCAATTATAG
>DATMYZ010000202.1:0-3105 GCA_035560675.1 Clostridia bacterium | reverse complement strand
ACAGTACGCATAGTTTATTAGTATTCATTTTACATAAAATCTTTCGCATTTGCAACATAAAAACGAATTTTTCTTGTAAATAATTGTGGAAATTATAAAGTAGCACAGTATTTCGCCTACTTTTAGTGCCCAAAATCAAATTTGAGTCCTAGTTTAACCGCTTTGACCCAACCACCCCCTCTTCTGTCCGATGTTCACAATGTCCCGCCTTTTGGCTGCACAATGGTTGTTTTTTACTGCTGTTGGTGCTATACTAATTTAATTATATGTCAAATCCACACCCCAATGGAGGAATTACTATGAAAAAAAAGACGTTCTACATTACAACGCCCATTTATTATCCTTCTGACAAGCTGCACATTGGACACAGCTACTGCACCGTGGCCACTGATGTGATGGCAAGATATAAGCGAATGCGCGGATTTGACGTGATGTTTCTCACCGGCACTGACGAGCACGGCCAGAAAATAGAGGAAAAGGCTGCCGCTGCCGGCGTCACCCCTCAGGAATATGTCGATAATATTGTTGCCGGCATCAAAAAGCTTTGGCAGCTGATGAATATTTCAAACGACCGCTTTGTTCGCACTACCGACGACTACCATGTGGAATCAGTACAAAAGATTTTTAAAGAGCTTTATGACCGAGGAGAAATCTACAAAGGCTCTTACAAGGGCAAATACTGCACCCCCTGCGAATCGTTCTGGACCGAAAGCCAGCTGGTCAACGGCAAATGTCCTGACTGTGGCCGCGATGTTAAAGACGCCGAGGAAGAAGCCTATTTTTTCCGTCTTTCAAAATATGCAGACCGCCTGATGAAGTTTTATTATGAAGAGAACCCGACTTTTATTGAGCCGGTCTCGCGCCTAAACGAAATGGTTAACAACTTTATAAAACCCGGGCTTGAAGATCTGTGCGTTTCTCGCACCACCTTTACGTGGGGCATCCCTGTCACGTTTGACCCGGGACACATCGTCTATGTGTGGGTGGACGCGCTCTCCAACTATATTACTGCGCTGGGCTATGGCAATGAGAAATACCACGATTATGAAAAATACTGGCCGGCGGATGTGCATTTTGTCGGTAAAGAAATCACCCGCTTCCACACCATCATCTGGCCCGCAATGCTTATGGCGCTGGAGCTGCCGCTGCCTAAAAAGGTATTTGGTCACGGCTGGCTGCTGCTGGAGGGCGGCAAGATGTCCAAATCGAAGGGCAACGTTGTCGACCCCGTCGTACTCTGCGAGCGCTACGGCGTGGATGCTATCCGTTACTTTCTGCTGCGCGAGTTCCCCTTCGGCTCGGATGGTGTCTTTTCAAATGAGGCACTGATCACCCGCATCAACGCTGACCTTGCGAACGATCTGGGCAACTTGGTTTCGCGCACGCTGTCGATGGGTGAACGCTACTTTGGCCAGCTGGTACCACAGGATCGCCGTTTTATCACGCCCGACGAGCAGCTTGTAGCCATGCTGGACAATGTTCGAGAGCAGTATTCCAATCTGATGGAGACCTTCACCTTCCAGTCGGCGCTGGCCGAGGTGTTCAAGGTGATCTCCCGCGCCAATAAGTATATTGACGAGACCGAGCCGTGGGTTCTGGGCAAAAATTCCGACGAGACCGACCGCCTAGCGGCTGTTATCTATAACCTTCTTGAAACCATTCGCATCTGTGCCACGCTGCTGGTGCCGTTTATGCCTGACGCTTGCAATAAAATCTTTGCGCAGTTGGGCTGCCCCGCAGACGAATGCGGTTACGAAAAGGCAATTTATTACGCAAACACAGGTTACTGCATAAACAAAAAAGAGAATCTTTTTCCGAGAATTGATTTAAAGAAAGAGCTTGAGCTCTTAGAGCAGCACAAGGCAGAAAAAACTGCCAAGGCAGCACCCGTCGCTCCCCCCCCCTGCAATAAAACATCAGAAGAGCCTAAGGTTGAGGGCGTTATCTCAATAGACGACTTTATGAGCGTCAAGCTGATAGTCGCCAAAATTGCCGACTGTGTGCCGGTGCCCAAGTCCGATAAGCTCTTGCAGCTGGCGCTGGACGATGGTTCAGGCAAGTCTCGTCAGGTGGTCAGTGGCATTCACGCCTGGTATGAACCAGAGGCCCTAATCGGCAAAAAGGTGGCGATTGTCGCCAACCTCAAGCCCGCCAAACTGCGCGGTGTCATGAGCGAGGGAATGATTCTAGCCACCGATATCGGCGACGCTGCCCGCGTGCTGTTTATTGACGACGCCATTCCCTGCGGCGCGAGGATACGATAAATGGTATATTTCTTCGATTCTCACGCACACTATGATCAAAAGCGCTTCGATGACGACCGTGAGGCCGTCATCGCCTCTTTACGGCCAAATGGTGTCGGGGCGGTGCTCAATTCCGCCAGCGACATTACTTCGAGCGAGGCGGCACTTGAATTGGCGCAAAAACATCACTTTTTCCGAGCCTCTGCGGGAGTGCATCCTCATTCGGCTGCCGAGCTCAACGATGCCGCACTGCTTAAGATCGAGCAGCTGTGCCGAGCGCCTGAAGTGGTCGCCATTGGGGAGATTGGGCTGGACTACTATTATAATTATGCGCCCAAGGAAGTGCAACAGGCGGCGTTTCGCCGCCAACTTGAGCTGGCGCATGAGCTTGATTATCCCGTGATTATCCACAGCCGAGATGCAGCGCAGGATACCTTTGATCTTGTGAAGGAATTCCACCCTCGCGGTGTGGTACACTGCTTTTCTGGTTCGGCCGAGCTGGCACGGGAATACGCAGCAATGGGATTATATTTAGGCTTTACCGGTGCCATCACCTTTCAAAATGCCAAGAGGCCTGTTTTGGCAGCGGCTGCAACGCCGCCTTCTCAGCTTTTGATCGAAACCGACTGCCCTTATATGGCACCTGTTCCTTACAGGGGGAGGCGCTGCGACTCTACTATGCTGTCTGCTACAGCCGCTGTGCTTGCCGTCGCCCAAAACTGTAACGTTGAAACGATTGCACGAGCAACTTGGGAAAATGCGGTGAACTGTTTTTCGCTAGAAAACTGGCAGCCACAGCCCTGATTTACTCCCTTGGATCACAACCGTTTTTTAACAGCTATGCAAGAGTATTTATTTTGCC
>DATMYZ010000201.1:0-5856 GCA_035560675.1 Clostridia bacterium | reverse complement strand
CCATTATTATAGTGCTTTTTTGCCTGCTGTTATCCGCATGCTTAAGCAAAAGTATGCTTTCAGGCAGCAGTTCAGGTATAACTAGCGCCTCCGGAGAGTCGCCGATGCCTCAAAACAGCATATTAACAACAGTGCTGACCGTTACAGCTGAAGAGGTTCAGACATTTTATTATAGTGGCAATGCGCCTTATTATTTTTGGGGCGAAAGAGGGCTTTGGTCTATAGCTGATTATAGCGCCGTCGAATTTTTTTGCCCCAATCAGGAACGTAAAAATGCCTATAATGCATATCTGGATAAAGAACGTTCGCTTGTCAAACAACTTGTCCGATCACTGGGTCGATTCGCCGTCGATGAAAGCTTTGTTGAAAATTTAACTGCGAACACAGTGCTTCCCGCAAGCGATTATATGAGCTTTGGATTTGTGTTAAGCGAAGAAAGTAGCCCATTTCTGACTATATTTGAAAGTGGAGATATCTATCTGACACATAATGATGGTAGCGAAACTCCGGCGCGCCATTACAAAGCGCTCAACCCGGCGGACTATGCCGCACTCAAAAAAGAGATAACTGATATCCGCATCGCTCTGGATGCTCTTCCGCTGGATTACCAGCTCAGTATGGGCGTATACCCTGAGCAGTCTACACCGAAATCCACAGCAATACGCTTACAAATAGATAATATCGGCACTGAACAGATTTTATTTTCCAGATTGTTTTTAGTGGAAAAGCAGGAAAATGGCGCATGGCGGCCGCTTTCTGAGAAGGAACCAATGATAACCGCGATGGAAATGCTGACGGTAGAGCCGCGCAGCACAAAATACTATGCAATTGACTTAAAAAATTTAGAGAACGGGCAGGAGCCGGGTCACTACCGGGTCACCAATACGTTTTATGCTGGAGAGGAGAAGATAACACTTACCACAAGATATGAGATCAACGCCGATGCAATGGATATAAGCCTGCCCTATAAACCAGAAATGACGCCTGAAAATCAAAACTATTATGACCAGTATTTAAAGGCGTGGGGCTTTTACTGCCCATTCAAAAGGGAATATAACGAACATAACTTCGCGCAAGATTTTAATGCATACCTGCTTTATTACTCCAGCGCCTATCAGGAAGGAAAAAGAGAGGAATATGAACAATTCGGTATTGATATACCGGCGCAAATTGTAGAGGCGACAATCACTCGCCACTTTCCAGTGACAGCAGAGCAGCTGCGCGTCAGCCTACCCGAGGCCCGTAATTCGATGAAATATTATGACTCGCAGAAAAGCTGTTATCATTTTGAGGGCGGTTATGGCGGAGGGGGCTTTGACGGTGTTGTGACGCACGCCGAAAAAGAAGGCAATCTGTTGAAGCTTTCCTGCGATTGGTATAATGTAATAGATCAATATCAATTCAGCCATACTGTCACGATTAGGCTCGGAGAAGGTGAAAATGCATTTAATTATATGGAAAATACAGTAACAAGACGAGCGGATGCGCAATAGAAAGTCTAAAGAAACACAGTGGATAAGACTTTAAGCCCATGCCTTTACGATAAAAGGAAGGTACGTAAAACCTAATATTAAAGTACCGCGGGCTATAGTTTTATCCCGCGGTACTCTTATTAGTGTATCAGGTTTAAAGCAAGCCGGCAAAGTCTCATCTTAAACACTTAAATCAATATCCCATTTCCTGAGAAATACGCAATGCAAATTCCTTAGCCTTAAGCGCCATCTCAATCATCTGCTCCAAGTCAATTCGCGCGGCGGGGCCAGAGATATTTAGCGCAGCCACCACCTTGTGGTGCGAATCGAATATGGGGGCAGCCACTGAAACCACGCCCTCTTCGCGCTCGCTACGGCTGGTGGAGTAGCCTAGCGTGCGAATTTCGGCTAGCCTCTCATGAGTGGTATAGGGATCCGCGAGTAGTAACTCGTCGATGACTGCCTGGGGCTGGTAGGCCAGCAGAAGCCTGCCCGAAGCGCCGCGCGTTAGCGGTAATCTGTCGCCGATATTTAAAATGCGTTTTAAGGGATGGGTGCTTTCAATACGCTCAATGCATACGCGGTGGCCGTTGTTCGGGACATAGAGGCCAACACTCTCATTATAAATTTCTCGCAGCTGAATCATATAGGGGACAGCAATGCGCCTAAAATCCATATGGGAATAACATAGTGTGCCTAGTCGCGCAATGCTTGGGCCCAGGTAATAGCGCTGGGTTTCTTCATCGCGATAAAGATAGCTATATTTTTCGAGTGTAGCAAGAATGCGTGAGGTGGTGCTTGGGGGTAGATCTATTTCTCTCGCTATCTCAACAAGAGACAAGCTTAGCTTTTCTTTGGTAAAACAATTGAGCATTTTTAACGCGCGCTCAATGACCTTTACGCTGGCGTCCGCACTGGCCATAATTAATACCCTCCAGTGTAAAATTGATTTTCACGTATACTGATTGTAGCACCTTTACGTACACTGGTCAAGCTGTGTGCATAAATATGAGTTGACAAAACTACCAGTGTAGGGTAAAGTAAGACTGTTTTTACACTTCTATATTAAATGGGGAATTAAAATGTCATTGACGATAGAGACTTATTCCATTCTGCTTCCGTTGGTATTTTTTGCAGGATTTGTCGATTCGGTTGCAGGCGGCGGCGGATTAATTAGTCTGCCGGCCTATCTTTTTGCGGGTTTACCGGTGCATATTGCCTTTGGCACCAATAAGATGGCAGCTTCTTTCGGCACCGCTATTGCAGTGCGACAGTTTGCTAAAAACGGGGATATTCGGTTTCGCCCGGCGCTGATATCTGCAGCAGGCGCTATTGTTGGGGCGTGGTTTGGCGCACATTTGGTGATGCTGATGTCTGCCGAAACGCTACAAATTATGATGATGACCTGCCTGCCGGTTGTGGCAATCTTTATGCTGACCCGAAAGCAGCTTGGTTATGATGAAAACAACTTTCTCGTGCCTGAAAAAGAAAACTTGCGTTGTGCCGTTATAGGAACGGTGATAGGTGTCTACGACGGTCTTTTTGGCCCTGGGACGGGCACATTCCTGCTCATGTGTTTCACAACCTTTTTGGGTTATTCGATGGTCACTGCCACGGCAAACGCCAAGGTCGTCAATTTGGCCTCAAATATTGGCGCCCTGGTGACCTATATGCTGGGCGGCAAGGTTTTGTACGCCATCGGCATTCCGTGCATTCTGAGTGCGTCTCTGGGCAATTATATCGGTTCTAAAATGGCGATCAAAAAGGGGAGCAGGTTTATCCGCCCTGTCATGACCTTTGTTATTGCAGGATTATTCTTAAAAATTCTGTTAGACTTTTTGAAATAAGGAGGATGCTATGAAATCTCCCGAGACTCTTTTAATGGAACGCAGGGCTAACTGGTATCTAGACTATGTCAGAAATGGGCAGAAGGACTGCATTAACCGCCGCCTGACTTATAATATTGTGGATTGCAGCTATGAAGCGCAGGAAATTGCCCTGAGCTTTGAGACAACTGACTGGATGATGAACCCCGGCGGCGTTGTACACGGCGGTATGATATGTACCATGTTCGATATTACCATGGGCATCACGTCCTTAGCGCTCAGCGGGGTGTTTACCCCGACTGTGAACCTTTCGGTGAGCTATTTAAGCCCAGCACCAAACAACGACCATATGCTGATAACCGCCCATGCCACACGGGTGGGCAAAACTTTTGTGCAACTCACGTCAGAAGCGGTCTCAGAAAAAACGCGGACGCTTTGCGCGACAGCCACGGCGATTTTTTATTGCGCCGGGCAGGAAAAACTCGTTTTCAAAGATTAAGAAAACCCGGGAATGCGAAGCCAAACGCATTCCTGGGTTTTTGAGTTTAGCCTGAGTGCGAAAAGAGGGCTCAGGCTAAAGAGAGGTGATAGCAGTGAAACTAGGCCCTGTTGCGGCGGTTTACCGCAGAAACCAGCGCATTGATCGAAGCAGTGATGATATCGTTATGAGTTCCGGCTCCCCAGACAATCTTGCCCGCGCCGTTGATAATGCCGACATAGGCTATGGCGTCGGAGGTCGAGCCTTTGGTCATAGCATGCTCGTTGTAAGAAACTAACGTATAGTGAATGCCGGTGGCCTTTTTAATCGCGTTAGAAACAGCGTCAAGTCGGCCAGTGCCAGTGTCGGTTTCTACAATCGCCTTGCCGTCAAACTCCATGCTAACGGTAGCAGAGATGCTCTTTTTGCCAAAGAAATCAACATCAGTAACTACCAATGGCGAAGAAATGTTGACATATTCAGTATTGAAAAGATCAAATACTTCTTTTGGGAGCAGCTCGCAATGGCGGTGATCTGAAACGCCTTTGACAAAGTAGCCGAAGGCCTCTCGCATTTTAGGTGGCATGTCGATGCCGAACTGTTGTTCAAGCAGATAACCGATGCCGCCTTTACCCGACTGACTGTTGATGCGGATGACGTCGGCCTCATACATTCTGCCCACGTCCGAGGGATCAATCGGCAGATAGGGAACGGTCCAGTGCTCAGGATCGCTCTCTTCGCGGTAGCGCATACCCTTGGCAATGGCGTCCTGGTGCGAGCCTGAAAACGCGGCAAACACCAGCGCGCCCGCATAGGGTTGGCGTTCGTAGACGTGCATGCGGGTGACGCGCTCATAAACCTCCTGCAAACGGGGCATGTCGGAAAAATCAATCTTAGGATCAACGCCATGCACAAACATATTCATGCCTAGCGTAATAATATCGACGTTGCCGGTGCGTTCGCCGTTGCCGAACAGGGTACCCTCAATACGATCCGCGCCAGCCAGCAGACCCAGCTCGGCATCAGCTACGCCAGTACCGCGATCATTGTGTGGGTGCAACGAAAGAATAACATCTTTGCGGCAGTTGAGGTGCTCACTCATATATTCAATCTGTGAAGCGTAAACATGCGGCAGGCTCATTTCCACTGTGGCTGGCAGATTGATGACCACTGGGCGCTCGGGCGAAGGCTCCCAGACATCTATAACGGCGTTGCAGACGTCCAGTGCAAATTCCACCTCGGTGCCGGTAAAGCTTTCAGGAGAATATTCAAAGCGGAAATTGCCCGGCGTTTTTTCAGCCAATTCTTTGACAATTTTAGCTCCCTCAATGGCAATGCTCTTAATTTCTTCCATGCCCATTCTAAACACCTGATCACGCTGCGCTTGCGAGGTGGAGTTGTAAAGGTGCACAATAGCGTTTTTGCAGCCAACAAGCGCTTCAAAAGTCTTTTCGATAATATGGCGGCGCGATTGGGTCAGAACCTGAACGGTTACATCGTCCGGGATCATGTTATTTTCGATGAGGTGCCGTAAAAATTCATATTCGGTCTCGGAAGCGGCAGGGAAGCCGACTTCGATTTGTTTAAATCCAATCTTAACCAGAAGTTCGAAGAAATCCAGCTTTTCTTCCAGACTCATCGGAATGATCAGCGCCTGATTGCCGTCGCGCAAATCCACGCTGCACCATATCGGTGCGCGGTCGATATATTCCTTCTGTGCCCACTTCATTGCATTAACAGGGGGCATAAAATAGCCTCTTTGATACTTTTGATGGTTTTTCATGCTGTTCTCCTTCTCCATACAGGTTGTAAATTTGCGATGAGACGAAAAAAAATCCTACGTCCTTCATTTGAAAGACGTAGGATAATTACTCCCGCGCGGTACCACTCTCATTCATATCATCACGATATGCGCTCTACGGGTACGGATCGGTTTCACGATCTTATACCCTGCCATTTTAACGGGCGGATACCGTCTGCATCTACTTTGCGTATCATAGCGCATTTCGGACAGCTGCTTGGAGGCGAGTTCAGATAATATGCTGCGCCGTCTCGCATCAACCGACGGCTTTCTGTAGTC
>DATMYZ010000200.1:0-2976 GCA_035560675.1 Clostridia bacterium | reverse complement strand
CGCCGCCCCCAGCCCAGAAATGTTATCCAGCGGCAATATCGCCCCAGAATAGCAGTTGCCCTGTGTGCCGGCCTGCTCACAGAGGGCCTTGTAGCTGCCGTTCGAAATTACTTCAGTAAGCGCAAAGGTCAGTTCGTTAATGGCGAACCGCGCGCCGACTGCCAACGCAAACGCCGCGCCGCCGCTGTCGGTGCAGTCAATCTGTCGGGTGGCGTAGGTCGCAGCTTCGCGCGTCAGGCCAAAGTCGCCCACCACCCGGTCAAGCCATTCGCCCTCGGCTGTGTCGCCGAACAAAAGACTGGTGAGGTGTTTAACCATATACTTCTGCTCGGCCAGCAATAGCGCCGTTGGAGCCAGCGCATCGTAGATGATGCTGCCCTCGCGCTTATCGACGTCGTCCGGCACACGTAGCAGCATCTGATCCACAATTTTATTGAAATCGGTGCTAATCAACCGAAACACCCCTTTCTATATTGACGTCGCCGAATATGGTCACCGCCGTACAGGAGGCTGTCGCAGTGTCGCCAGAGAAGGAAATCTCAAATTTCTCTACAGCCGTGATGCGGTCGTCCTCCAGCAGCGCCTCCCTGATCCGGCGTTCCATATCCGCCGCCACATATGGCCGGGACTTACCGAAAAGTTCATCCAGCTCCATGCCATAATCGCCGGAATAGATGAGATAACGCCACCGCTCGGTAGACAGCGTCAGATCAATGGCCTGCTGCATTGCCGCTTTGCCGTCCGCTTTGCCCTCTACTCGGTCGCCTGTCAGTCGATAGGTCTTTGAGGGCTTAAAACTGGTTGTATCGTCACCATAGGTTTTAAGTACCGACAATTTGCTAACCCCCTGTTCTGTCTATAATCGAATATCGCTGGCCGCCGCGCTGCTTGATTACTGTCACCCGGTCGCCCGCAACAAGGCCCCGCGTGATAGTGACCGGCGCATCGGCCAGTGTAATTTTTGTTACTGCCGCACCAGTGACCGAGAGCACTTCGCCCTCAAATGTGCCGGACAATTTAGCCTCCACGGTTTGCAGGCTCAACGGAGTATCCACAAACGCCGCCGGAATCTCGTTAGGCCGGCCGTCAATGCGGATGCCCGCACCGGTATAGGTCGCGTGCAGCACGTCCGACAGATCCTCATTGTGAAGATAATCCCGCACGACTGCTTTGATCGCCGTAACTACGTCTGCCACGATTGCCACCTCCCATACTGTAAATCAAGGCGCATGGTGTGGTTGTTGCCCTCAAAGCTATGCGTCGCCTGATTGACAATCGCCCACAAGTCCACACCGATACTTGAAATCTCGGCTTTTAGGCCAACGCCCGCTCGCACGCGCAGATCGCCGGTGCAGTACACCGAAAGCGTCTCGGTGGTGCGGTTCTTGATCGCCAAGATATTCGCGGCCAGTGCCTTGAGCTGCGCCTCGTTCTGGTCCGACACGGTTTTATAAAGCATCAGCTTGCCCCACTGCGCGATGTTGGCACTGTCCTGAACCACGTAGATATCGCGCTGGCCGGTGTTCTGGTTGTCCTGCCCGACTTTGATGGCGTTGTAGGTGTCGCTGTCAATGGATCGGGTGTAGCTGTAATCGGTGGCAAGGCTGCCGTCGCCGATGATCAATCCTAACCGCAGGTCGTAAACATCCCGCAGCGTCAGCGCCCCGAACTCGTCCCGCAGCGTATAATAATAGCCATTGAGGTACAGGCTTTCGCTGATAGACTCATAGATCATATCCAGATAGGTTTTGTCGTCGAAAATCTTGTCAGACAAAACCGCGCCGGTGCTGTCTATCTGGCCGGTGCTGATTCTTTCGCTTACCGTGGCAAATATACGCTTGCAAAACGCGTCCAGCGTCTCGCCCTTGCGGTTCATGAAATCCTGCGCCTTCAGGTATCGCATCTGGTCGTATGCTGTGCATGAGATGGATTTCGGTCCCGCCTTGGATGTGAAAAGAAAGCCATAAAAAACATTGGCCCCGTTGTGCGAAAATGTCACAACAGAGCCTTCGGGAAACAGTCCGGCTTTTGATACGGGATAATCCCACGTCAGCGAGGATGCACCGTTATTAAGTTGATCAGTATATTTGATGTTGCAGGCGATTTGTGTTAAATCGCTGCCGTTTACAATGAGCAAAAGCATCACTCCTTTGATAATAATTCTGTAAGCACGCTTGACTTATGCGCATTAAGTGTGTATAATATAATCAAGAGGTGAGGACATGAAGCGCCGGGACTTAATAAAAAAGCTGACATCAAACGGTTGGTTTCTACTTCGAGAAGGTTCGAACCACGACATTTACACCAACGGTCAGCGCTCCGAACCCATACCACGGCATAGCGAGATCAAAGAAATGCTTGCACAGGCCATCATCAGGCGGCAGGGGCTTAAATAGCCCCTATCGCTTCCGTATATGAGGAGGTATAACATGAAACAGGTTTATTCTATCGTGCTCACACCCGCGCCCGAGGGCGGTTATGTTGTAACCGTGCCCGATCTGCAAATTAATACCGAGGGGGAAAACCTTAGTGAGGCTATTGCTATGGCGCGCGATGCAATCGGGTTGTGGGGCATCTGTGAACAGGATGCCGGAAGACCAATCCCCGAACCGTCCGACTTAACCCCCGATCACGCGCCCGGCGAACTTGTGTCACTTGTCGATGTGGATTTTGACGCATATCGTCGTGCCAACGAGATGCGAACCGTCCGCAAAAATGTGACGCTGCCCGCCTACCTTAATGAGGCGGGAGAAGCTGCCGGGGTCAACTTCTCACAAATTTTGCAGGACGGACTAAAAAGCCGCTTAAATCTATAATTCAAAGCCGCTGTTTAAATGCAGCGGCTTTTCCCATGTGTTTACAAAAAACGTGTTCCGTGTTACATTTGAGGTAATATTTTACATGGGGTGATTTTATGCGGTGTGATCACTGTGGTAAAGAGATAGATAGAGATAGCGAATTTTGTAAGTTTTGCGG
>DATMYZ010000199.1:0-2323 GCA_035560675.1 Clostridia bacterium | reverse complement strand
ATAAAACAAGATATAAGAGCCGTTAAGGAGCGAGACCCAGCGGCGAGAAATTCCATAGAAGTGCTGCTGTTGTATTCCGGCGTACACGCCATTATACTGCATAGGCCGGCGCACTGGCTTTACAATCACAAAATGTATTTTGCCGCGCGCTTTATCTCTCAGCTATCCCGTTTTATGACCGGTGTTGAAATTCACCCTGGCGCAAAAATGGGACGCGGAATTTTAATCGACCACGGTTCTGGTGTCGTCATTGGCGAAACGGCGGAGGTGGGCGATAACTGTACCATCTATCAGGGCGTTACCCTTGGCGGTACCGGCAAGGAAAAAGGTAAACGACATCCCACAATCGGTTCTAACGTGATGATTGGAGCGGGCGCGCGCGTGCTTGGCCCGCTGACGGTGGCGGACAATTGTAAAATTGCTGCGAATGCCGTACTCCTTCATGATCTGGCTGAAAGCTCCACTGCCGTGGGCGTACCTGCCAGAACGGTTAGAATTGCGGGGGAGAAGCTTGATCCCTCAAAGCTGGATCACACCCACACCCCGGATCCCATTGCTGCCGACCTGCAAAAGGCTCTTGAACGCATTACACAGCTTGAAAAACGTATCAGCGACTTGGAAAGAGCACCGTAACAGCTAAGATGATCTTATTGAAATGGCATTCAGAGCAAAGACAGTCTGCCGGGCGCGCGTATAGGCGCCCGGCAGTTTTCTCTCAAAAACTTGAATTTTTCACTTGCAACAGATAAGCTTTTATTGTATAATACTATTCGTGCTGATGTGATCAGAAGATCAATGTTCAGCAAAAATAAGCCGGTGTGGCGGAATGGCAGAAGCATACGACTCAAAATCTGCTCGGTTCATTCCGATTTATCGGTATCCAGTTTGATGTAAACCCTTGATTCTATGCAATTTTTCGTGTATCCTTGTAAATGAACTTTTTTCGAGTTCTCTATCGCTGTTCTCTACTTTTGTTATTCTCTCGGATGAGCAGCGATTTTGAAATACAACTGTGCCGGTGTGGCGGAATGGCAGACGCATACGACTCAAAATCGTACGGGAAACCATGTCGGTTCGAGTCCGACCACCGGCACCACAAAAGTTAAGCTCTCATAAACCCTTATTTAAGCGGGTTTATGGGAGTTTTTCTATATGCCCCCGCCGCTTAATGCTGTTGAATTATCGAAATTCAATAATGTCGCTCATGGTGCTTGCCGAGGAAAGCTTTTGACTATAGTCCAAGTGTGCGTAAATGTTTGCCGTTGTACCAAAGTCGCTGTGTCCCAACCATTCCTGTATTGATTTCATGCTAACGCCATTTGCTAAAAGAAGACTGGCGCAGCTATGCCGCAGGTCATGGAAGCGAATGTGCCTCAGCCCATGCTTTTGGAGGGTCAGCTTAAAGTTTTCAGAAACATAATCGGGCTTTATCAGATCACCCATTTCATTAACATAAAGATAATCCAGATACTCATTGGTGTAACACGACTTGCACACCGCCCGATGGGTTTTTTGCTCCCTTTGTAGCCTAAGTAAAAATTGCTCAATCTGAGGAACAAGAGGCAGGGTGCGTCGACTGGCTTTATTTTTGGTACGGTCTTTCTGTACAAGCAGAAGGGTACCATCCACGCTAACTTGCGTTACGATATGCTGTATCGTAATGGTCTTGCTTTCAAAATCAATGGCGTTCCATTTTAGTCCTAAAATTTCGCTTCGGCGCAAGCCGTAAAAGGATGCCAGCAGTACCGCCAATTCAATCTTTGTTCCGCGTACCACGGCAAGTAAACGATTGATTTCGTCCTTGTCGTAAAAGCTGCCGACAAACTTATTGACCTTTGGTCTGTCCACCTGATCGGCAGGGTTCTTAACCAGCAGGTCGGTTTTTACCGCATATTGCAGCGCCTTTCGCAGGTTGGCGTGATAACGGATAACAGTATTGGCGCAGATCCCGTATTCTCTCATGCAGTCGGTGTAGAACTCCTGAATGTGTTTGGGCTGCAAATCCTTCAGCTTGATTTTTCTCTCGCTAAAATACGGGACAATCTTGCCTTTAACGTTATTGGAATAAGAGGCGTAGGTCGTTACCTCGATGTTGCTTCGCACCATCTCGAGCCACCCTAGCATATAATCCGAAAACAGTATGTCCGCTTCGGTAACGATGGGGTTGGGCTCAAAGGTCTTGCGGGCTTCTAGCAGCATCGCCTCCGCTTTCTTCTTGTTGCCTTTAACAGGCAGTTTGGTGGAAATCCATTTGGATTTGGGGTTGTTTTGTTCGTCCTTATAGGTCAGAACAATATAATAAAAGCCCTTCTTTTCTTGTAGA
>DATMYZ010000198.1:0-4169 GCA_035560675.1 Clostridia bacterium | reverse complement strand
ACAGCTATTATGGGTCTTTTTCCTTTAAACAGATAATCTCCCAATTTCGCTTTATGCAGAAATTGGGAGATTATCTTGTTTATTTCAGTTTTGTGGGCCGTGTTGGCCAGATAAATGCGTTGTATCAGCCCTGCACGGCTTATGACGCTTAACGGCTTTCATTAAAATATGTTATACAATCTTGTTGCTCAAACAAGCGCTGTTATATCACATCCGAGCGCATAAAAAGATAATAGCCGGGGGTGCGGTTCCGAGTGTCTTCTTCAAGTACCTCCGGCGAACAGTACAGCCAGTAACCACACTGACCAACGCGCGATTTACGCGGTTCTTCTGAAAACTTAGCCTCGGTCCAGGACGGATCAAGAATGCAAACCTCGCGCTCGGTCGCGCTTACCGCAAGAATATAGTGTCCGCCCATTGAAAAAGTACCGTCATGCCCGTTGCGGTTCCCGCCTACATTTATAATTGCTTTGCCGCCGTCGCGCAGGCATTGCAGCAGTTCCGATGTATCGTCGGTCATACGGAGCGATAAGCCATATTTTTCTGCAATCGCCGGCGCAAGCATCTTCATATCTGTGCCAATACCATGATTAGCACGAATTTCGATTGAAAAATCGCGACATTCTTCCAACGCCAGATGCTCCAACGTCAGCAGTTCAATCAGCATGCAAGAGCAGCAAAGGCCGCAGCCTGCACGCTTAACATTGCCTTCGGTAGCAAAATCGCTTTCTGGTTCGTCTATATTGGTGGGATAAGACATATCCGGGTATGCCAGTTGGTTTATATAGGTCATATCAGTTCTTCCTTTCAGCCAAGCTTATCTAAAATGTATTGAAGCATAACCGCACTGGATATGTAAATGGATTCTTCATCAAAAATATTTTCGGGGTTGTGAATTCCTAATTTGGTGCAGGCTTCGCCGTTGTTTGTTCCAACGCGAAACTGCACCCCGGGCGCTTGGTTCAAATAGCATGAAAAGTCATCCGAACCGGGAGATGGCTGCTCCAGGAAAACAACGCCGCTTTCACCCAAAAGCTTCTGCGCCGCGGCAGAAATACCGTCAACAATAGCGGGGTCATTTATTAGAACGGGAACGCCCTCTTCAATTTCAGTTGTTGCCGTAGCGCGCATGGCAGTTGCACCGTACTCTGTCATTCTGCGGATGGCTTCCCATATGGCATGGCGGCCTTCTTCATTAAAGGCGCGCAGCGTCCCGGTCATTTCTACCTGCGTGGGGATGATGTTCGGTGCTGTGCCACCGTGAATCATTCCAAAAGTCAGCACCGCGGGCTGCAAAGCAGGATTTTCACGCGAGACAACGGTCTGAAGCTGTGCCAGCAAATATCCAGCAGTAGCAACCGGATCAGCACATCGGTAAGGGTGCGCCCCATGACCGCCTTGGCTATGTACGGTAATGCGCACAAGGTCTGTTGAAGCATTAGCTGGGCCTTTAATCAGCCCTATCGTTCCTGATGAAAATAATGGGTCAACATGAAAGCCGATCACCTCATCATAACTTGTCTCGTCTTGGCCCAGCCCTGCGGCAAACATGGCCTTCGCACCGGAAGCCGTCTCCTCAGCAGGTTGAAAAACAAGCAATACATCGCCGCTAAGCTTGCTTTTAGCCTCACACAGCGTTTTAGCGAGAAGCAGTAAGCTGGCGGTGTGGATATCATGACCGCAGGAATGGCATACACCGTCTTCCTGGGAAGAAAACTCAAGACCTGTGCATTCCCGCATGGGTAGCGCGTCAATATCCTCCCGAACGAGAATCGTTCTGCCAGAACAGCCGCCGCGAATTTTTGCAACCACACCTGTGGGAATAAGCCCGTCCAAAAGTTCGGCACCGTATGATGTAAGCTCTCTGCGAATCAGCGCGGAGGTCTCCTTTTCTTGAAATGCTAACTCAGGATGCCGGTGCAGTATCCTGCGTAGCTCTATTGCATAGGGTGCTGACTGTTTCATCAGTGCCAAGGGCTCTAACATATTGGTTCCTCCACGGTTAATGATTTTATCTCAGATAGGGACATAGCCCATGCCGAAACACCCAAGGTGCGCGGCAGGGGCTGAATGTCCCAATAATGGGAGTAATAGAGGTATTAGTAAAGTAATAAAAGGGGATCGCATATCCTTGCTGGGTATTATCAGCTTGTCATGATCCGCAGAATTTCGCGGTCAGTTTCCCGCATGCCGTCGTGGCCGAGGTGCCCCACGTTTTCAATTGTTTTTTCGACCCCATCACCGACAATGCCGTCACCCGGCAGAAATTTTTGTCCTTGCCGAGCCATGTGCCAGCCGGTCAACCCGGATTCCACTGAAAGCGCAATCTTAGCCGCACAAGAAGACTTTGCGCCGTCACACACGATGCCGGAAGAAACCGCCAACGCATTGACAAGGGTTTGCGCAATCTCGTCTCTGCTTCCGCCTTGAAGCCAGCAAATGCCGGCAGCTGCTCCTGCGCCCGCGCTGACCGCGCCGCAGAATGCGGAAAGACGGCCGATGCCCGTTTTTTGGTGAATGGTTATCAGGTCAGATATTGCCAGTGCACGGAGCAGCGTTTCATGGTCGGCGCCCTTTTCGCGCGCAAACTCAATGACGGGCACCGATGCGGTGATACCCTGATTTCCGCTTCCTGACACAATAACGACAGGAAGCTCGCAGCCGTTCATACGCGCGTCACTACCAGCTGCCGCCTTGGCGCGGGCTTGCATCTCAACATGATCGCCGCCCGATGCCAACAGCACTTTGCCCACGTTAGCACCGTAGTTGCCGCGCAGTCCCTCTTCCGCAATTGCGGAATTATACTCAATCTGACGGTCTAGCAGCGATGCGAGATCTGCAACATCAGCAGTGGATGCAAAGTCCAGAATATCGGCAAGGTTCAGTATGCTGCGGTCGGTCAGTTCCACTTCCGAACCGCCTTCTACAGGGCGGTCAATGAGCTTATCGCCATTTTTCTCAGCAAGCACAACATTGGTATGAAAATTAGCAATGCGCACCTTGGCGGTATCTTTACCTCGGGTCGCAGTTACGATATAGTCAAAGGTAAGAGGTGTATTGCAAAGCGATATATTAATCTCATGGTTGCGCACGTAGTCTTGAATGGCCTGCTTCTGCTCGGGTGTGACCTCGCTGATAACCTCCAGCAGCTTTTCAGTTTTACCTGCAACCGCGCCAGCGGCGGCCGAGGCAGGAATTCCGCGCAGACCGCCCGTGTTAGGCACAACAACGCTCTTAACATTTTTGATTAAATTGCCGCTGACCTCTATATCAAGCCGGTCAGGGATACCGCCCAGAAGATCTCGCGCATAGGCAGCGCCATATGCGATGGAAATCGGCTCGGTGCAGCCCATTGCGGGAATCAGCTCTTCTTTTAGAATGGACATACACGCTTTATAAATTGCGGTGGTTTTTTCCATTATACAAAGACTCCCTGTTAATTTGATTCTTCCTGTTTGCTCTCCACCGCATCACGCAGTGCTTTAGCAAGCTGTGCGGGACATGAGGTTCCGCGCTCCTTACACTGAATGCAGGACAGCTTTTCGATTAATTCTTCGACGGGCTGGCCTTCCGCCAGCGTCGCTACACCTTTGCCGTTTCCGTTGCAGCCACCGTCGAACACAATGTTGTGAACCTTGCCGTCTGTAATATCAAAAGTTATTTTGCGGGAACATACCCCGCTGGGTATAAAAGAATACATTTTTTATCCTCCAGATTAAAAGTCCGTAAAATCCGCCTGCATAAAAGCGATCACCTTTTCCACACAGGCCGCGACTATTTTTTCGCCTTTTTCAGCGCTTGCCATAGTTGCATCGCCAATCATTCCCTCGTCGGAAAATTCATTGAACAGCGTGTAGCGCATGACGTTCGGATATCTCTTTGCATTAATAACCTTAGGCTGCGAGCAGCGGAGCTGCTCCATGCGCACACTCTCAGGGTACAGATACATCATAACGCTTGTTCCGCATTCGCTGGCGTGACCGTGCGCCATATATCCGCTGTTTTCCAATATTGCGCCGCTGTTTGCCTGAGCATATCGCCACCAATCAATCTGAGCAAAGCGTAAAGAGCCATCCCGCAGAAGATAGTCGTTGCTAAGCTGGCTGACCATAGGCACATTTCCAGCGTGCCCGTTGATGAATAAGAAATTGTGGATGCCCCATTTAATT
>DATMYZ010000197.1:0-8386 GCA_035560675.1 Clostridia bacterium | reverse complement strand
AAAGCGCAGGAGAGGGCGCAAAAACAGTCCGGTGGACTGTTTTTGCGTGGGAGAACCCCCGCAAGGGGTTTTCCCGATGCCGTTAAAAGCGGCATGATTTTGTGCAAATTGTCGAACCGCCGTGACTTTATCGACAGCCTGCATCGGCGGCGAATTATTTTTCGCCGCCGATTTTGTCAGTGCGGCATAAAACAGGCCTGCAAAATCGGGCTTCACAGCATCCTATGACCTCTGAAAAGCGGCCATCAGGCCGGAACAAGGCTTTTTAATCTTAAAATGTGCTATAATTACCGCATTATTTCCTCAGAAAAAAAGCCGCAATCGACTGGGCAAAAGCTGACGGTTATTGACATAAAGGGGTTTTGAGGGTACTATATAAAGGAATTTAACGGTGCTGCCGATGGATTTTTATCCCTGCCGCGCGTGTTGCCTCGGCAGGGATTCTTTTGTGTGTCTGCTTTGCAGGCAAAAATCTAAGGAGGGCTTGTTTTGCCTAAAGTTACACTTCTATGTCACACCCCCGAGCCGGAACGCGTGGTGGCCGCCGCCGCCAAGCTTTGCTATTCGGCGCAGTCGGTCGAGGGGCTCCTGGACGGCCTTACCGACGAAAAAACCGAGGGCTTTCTAAAAATGCTGGTGGATTTGGGACACGAAAGCCCCGTGGAGCATGCCAGCTTCACCTTTGCTATCGAAGGGGTGTCGCGGGCGCTTCTGGCGCAGATTACCCGTCACCGAATTGCCTCTTACAGCGTGCAAAGCCAGCGCTATGTGCGGCTTTCGCCGTTTGAATATGTCACCCCGCCCGAGGTGGCCGCCGACGCCGACGCGCTTGCGGCCTACAACCAGGCAATGGGTGCCGCTACCGAGAGCTATGAGAAAATTACCGCTATTTTAAAAGAAAAGCACCTTAAAGCGTTGCTCGCACAGGGCGTGCCTGAAAAACAGGCGGCCTCAAAGGCCGAAAAGCAGGCGATTGAAGACGCGCGCTTTGTGTTGCCCAACGCCTGCCAAACCCGTATGATCGTCACCATGAACACCCGCAGCCTGTATAATTTTTTCCATCACCGCTGCTGCACTCGCGCCCAGTGGGAAATCCGCGAGGTAGCCGACCAGATGCTGATGCTGGTCAAAGAGGTGGCACCGATTCTTTTTTATCATTCGGGGCCGCCATGTGTTTCGGGAAACTGTCCCGAGGGCAAAATGAGCTGCGGAAGAATGAAAGAAATGCGGGAACGCTATAAAGGGGCGCAGGCAACATGAGCGGCAGGCTGATTGTTTTTGAGGGCCTTGACGGCAGCGGCAAGGCGACTCAGGCGGCAAGGGCGGTGCAGCGACTCCAGCAGGACGGTCAGGCGGTGCGCGGCATTTCTTTTCCCGATTATAACAGCGACTCTTCGGCGCTGGTCAAAATGTACCTGCGCGGCGAGGTCGGTGCCCTCGACGAGGTCAACGTCTATGCGGCGTCGGGCTTTTATTCACTCGACCGCTATATCAGCTACCAGCGCGAATGGAAAAACGACTACGCGGCAGGCAAGACGATCATCGCAGACCGCTACACCACCTCCAACCTCTGCCACCAAATGGCCAAGCTGCCCCGCGCAGAATGGATGGACTATATCCGCTGGCTTGAATACTATGAATATGTGCAGCTTGCGCTGCCAAAAACTGATTTGGTGCTGTATCTCGATATGCACCCGGAGGCGTCTCAGCGCCTGATGGCACAGCGCTATCACGGCGACGAAGCCAAAAAAGATTTGCACGAGCGCAACCGGGTTTATTTAGAGTCCTGCCGTGAGGCGGCGCTGTTTGCGGCCAAAACGCTGGGCTGGGTCGTTTTACCCTGCTCTGATGCGTCGCACACGCCCTATCCCGTCGGGCAGATTGCCACCGCGGCGTTTGATGAGATTTCCCGCTGTCTGGCAGCTTGGCACTAACACTATAATTCGGAGGCTTTATGCTGGATTTTAAAGAAATAACTATGGCCGACAAGGACTGGACCACAGAAGTGATGCGCTATTCCGGTCTGCGCGGCAGCGAATATACCTTTTCGAATCTGTTTAACTGGGCGGTTACTTACACGGTGCGCATTGCTCGCTTTGACGATTTTATGCTCGCCCGCAGCGGCGCGGTGCGTATGCATTACCTTTACCCCGCCGGGAAGGGCGATTTTGCTGGAGCGCTCAAGGCTATGGAGGCCGACGCCGAGGCCAACGGCATCCCGTTTGAGATGTATGGCATCCCCACCGAGGGTATCGAAAAAATCGAAAAGGTGTATCCCGGACGGTTTAAATTTACGGGGGTGCGTGACAACTATGATTATATCTACAGCCGCGAAAGTCTGGCGACACTCGCCGGGAAAAAGCTGCATGGCAAGCGCAACCACGTCAACCGCTTTCTGGCGACCTACCCCGACTGGCGCTATGAGCCGCTGACCGAGAAAAATATTGACGATGCCCGTGCGATGAACACAGAATGGTGTAAGCAGAACGGCTGTTACGACAAGCACAGCAGCCTGCACCGCGAGGCCTGCGCTGTCCGCTGCGCGTTTAACCACTATTTTGAGCTGGGGCTTACAGGCGGCGTGCTTTATGTCGACAATAAAGTAGTGGCTTTTACCTTTGGCAGTGTCGTTACTGACGATACCTTTGTCGTGCATGTCGAAAAGGCATTTTCAGATACACAGGGGGCCTATACCATGATCAACCAGCAGTTTGTCAAAAATGCGCTGGGGCAGTTTGAATATGTCAACCGCGAGGATGACCTTGGGGATGAGGGTCTGCGCAAAGCGAAGGAATCTTACCGCCCCGTCATGCTGTATGAGCGCTATGCCACCGCTGAAAAATGATGAAAGAAGAAAAAATCGTATTCACGCGGGCAACTGCTGCGATGACGGCACTGCTCAAAACGCTTTGGCAGATCGTTTTTGGCGATACGGCCGCCTATATTGACCTTTTTTTTGAGCACCGTTTCGCGCCTGAAAACACGATGGTGGCGCTTAGCGGTGACAGACCCGTCGCGATGTTGTATCTGTTGCCGATTACCATCCGTGAAAATAAAATAGATTATGACGCACGGTATATCTATGCCGTTGCCACCCACCCCGATTACCGCGCGCGTGGCTTAAGCAGCGCGCTGCTGGAGGCTACCCATGCACGTCTTGCGCGTGAAGGGGTTGCACTGTCGCTGCTTGTGCCCGCCGAGCCGTCCTTGTTTGCTTATTACGGTCTTCGCGGTTTTAAAACGGCGTTTTATCGTAAAACAGTGACCTGTGCGCCCAAGTTTGGCGTCTCGCCTGTCGAATTGCACGTTGCCAACCTGCCTGAGCTGTTGGCGCTGCGCGACGCCATTTTTGGCCAAAGCAGCCTTTACGCCCGCTGGAATGTCGCTGCGCTGACCTATCAGCAAAAAGAGGCTGCGCTGCTTGGCGGTGAAACGCTTGTGTTTGACGCCCCCGACAGGGGCTATGCCCTGTGCTACCCCGCAGGTGAAGCTGTCATCGTCAAAGAATGGGCCGCCCAAGCGCTTTATCCTGAGGTTTTAAACGCCATTGCCGCGCGGTACCAGCGCGAAAAAATACGGATTCGGCTTCCCGCTGATTTTGCTGTGGGCGGCGCGCCGACGCCCTTTGGCATGACCAGATGGTATCTTTCGGAAAGGAATGCGCCGCAGGGGAAGGCCCCCTATCTTTCGCTGGTGTTGGATTAATGGAAAAACCGGTTAATATCAAGGAATATAAAAATGTGCTGCGCAACCGCTTTAAAGAGCGCCGCCGCCTGATGACCCAGAACCGAAAGGCGCTGGCCGACCACCGCATAGCGGTGCGGCTGCGGACGCTTTTGTGCTACCGCCGTGCCAAAACAGTGTTGGCCTATGTCTCAATGCCCATTGAGGTGGGCACGCGCGAAATTATTAAAAAGGCGCTTTCAGACGGCAAGCGCGTGGCGGTTCCGCGCTGTGTTCCAGGCACGCGCGAGATGGAGTTTTATGTTATAGAAAGTCTGGACGAGCTTTTACCCGGTACATTTGGCGTATTAGAGCCCGCCCCCGCCCCTGACAAGCGGCTTTACGATTTTTCGCACAGCATCTGCGTGGTGCCGGCGCTCGCCTGTGACCGAACCGGCTACCGTCTGGGATATGGCGGCGGCTACTATGATCGCTTTTTGCGCGATTATCCGGGCGAAAAGGTGTTGATACTATATAAATGCTGTCTGGTGCCGGTTCTTTGGCACGGCCGGTATGACGTACCGGTAGACCGAATCGTCACCGAATATTTTACCGCCTGCACCGCCGTGCGCGGGCAGTCCGTTAAGCCGTACTGAACCGGCTCGGATAAAAAGCGGCGTGCCGCTGCTGGCGTTAAGAAATTGAAGTCCCAGGGCTGTGCGCTAAAACAGCGATGTTGGTGCGCCACGCTTCTGGCCGGATAAAAAAGCAGCGCCACTTTTAATTTTGTCTTTTCATAAACCTGTATATATAACGCGCGTCGGGCGCTTGCGTCAGCCGACGAGCTAGGGGCGTTTGTAAAATCAAAAACAACGTCTATTTCTACTGTAAAAGGCAGCTTCCACGTCAAAAATACTCGGAATACATCTAGTATTCCTGCGCTTTCTTCCTTAAAGCAACGCTTTTACAGCGAAATGTTCGTGATTTTTTCTATTTACAAACATGCCCAAAATAATTTGGGTAAAAAATTTTCACATAAAAAGCAGAAAGCCCCCGAAGGGGCTTTCTGTCTGGCGCTCCGCCTAAGTAAGAATATTAGTCGCTCTTAGCACCCGCAATTGTTGCAACTGTTGTTGCATCCGCAATTGTTACCGCAGCTGTTACCGCAGCTGTTTCCGCAACTATTGCCGCAACTGGTACCGCCCAGCCCACTACCTCCGCAGCAGCAGAACAGCAGGATGATGATGATGATGATCCACAGGCAACCGCAACTACTATTACCCCACATTTCACTTTCACCTCACATTGATGATTTATTACATACTATGCCTTTGATGTAAGGGTGGTTACAACGTATGAAGGGAGAAACCCGCAATGAAAAAAAATTTATCTGAAGAAGACCGCCCCCAACCGAATGGCAGGCGTAAGCGCCGCCGTTCAAATGGGATGGCGCTGCTTGTCTCAGTACTGGCGGTGCTCGGCCTCGCCGGGTTTTTAGCCTTCTTCGCCATTTCAAGCGCGACCGACCTGCTCGCTTTCGGCAAAGAAGACCGGCAGATTGAGGTAACGATTGAAGATGGCATGTCGGTCAACCAAATCGCCCAGCTTTTAGGGCAAAAGGGCGTGGTGGGGCAACCGGTGACCTTTAGGCTCTACGCCGCGCTGCGCAACAAGGACAGCGGCTTTCAGGCAGGCAGCTATGTGTTCAACTCCAACATGAGCTACGACCGTATCATCACGGCGCTGCGCTCGGGCGACATCATCAAGGAAGAGGTCACCATCACCTTCTACGAAGGGATGACGCTGCGCGAAATGGCGGCGCTGCTTGAAGAAAAAGATGTCTGCTCCGCCACGGATTTTATCAGCTATACCCAAACCGGCGAGCTGACCTATGAATTTATCGATATGATGCCCGAAAGCGACCTGCGCTACCGCCGGCTCGAGGGGTATCTCTTCCCCGACACCTACGATTTCTATGTGGGCGAGAACGTGCAGTCGGTGGTTAAAAAGTTCTTAAAGAACTTCCAGAACCGCATCATGCCGGATCTTTATCCTGAAATTCAGGATGCGGGCATGACGCTTGACCAGGTGATCACCCTCGCTTCGGTCATCCAGAAAGAGGCGGGCAACCCCGATGAGATGGGGATGGTCTCCTCGGTGTTCCATAACCGCATAGACGACGCCAGCGCGGGATTGCCGCTGCTGCAATCAGACGTGACGATTCTCTATGTTGAAAGCGATATCAAGCCCTATCAGAGTCGCGCCACGCAAGAGGTTTATGATGCCTATAACACCTACGTGTGCAAGGGCCTGCCGGTCGGCCCCATCTGCTCGCCCGGATTAGACGCCATCAAGGCGGCGATACACCCTGAGGAGTCACAGTATTATTTCTTTGTCACCGATATCAATGGTAAATATTATTACGGCAAAACGCTCGATCAGCATTATGCCAATGTCCGCAAGGCGGCGGCCGCCGGCGGGGCCAAGCACGGCACCGACGTGCAATAAACTGGATACGCTGCGGCGGGCCGGGCGCGCATTTGTGCATTGCCCGGCCCGTTATACATCGCCATAAAGGAGCAAACCGATGAACTTTCCTGAACTGCTGTGCCCCGCAGGGGACTTTGATCGCCTGCAAACCGCCATCCGTTACGGCGCGAACGCGGTTTATCTGGGTGCCACCAACTTTGGTATGCGCGCCGCACCCGCGAATTTTACGCCGGAGCAGCTCTCGGAGGCCGCGGCTTATGCCCACGCCCGCGGCGTGAAGCTGCATCTGACGGTAAACACCCTGCCTCGCTGTGACGAAACGCCTGCCCTGCCTGAATTTTTGGCGCAGGTCGGGCGAAGCGGCATCGACGCGCTGATTATCGCCGATCTTGGCGTGCTGACGCTGGCGCGGCAATTGCTGCCAGATATGGAGTTGCACGCCTCGACCCAGACCGGTATCGTCAACGAGCTGACAGCCAACGCACTTTATAACATGGGCGTCAAACGGGTGGTGCTCGCGCGTGAGCTGACGCTGGAAGAAATTAAAACCATCCGCGCCAGAACGCCAAAGGACCTTGAGCTGGAGGTGTTTATCCACGGGGCGATGTGCATGTCGGTGTCGGGCCGGTGCGTCATTTCGAACTATCTGACCGGGCGGGACGCCAACCGTGGCGAATGCTCGCAGCCCTGCCGCTGGAACTACCACCTGATGGAGGAAAAGCGCCCGGGAATATTCCTGCCGGTGTTTGAGGATGAGCACGGCTCAACGGTGCTCAACGCAAAAGATCTGTGTATGATTAAGCACCTGCGGGAGCTCGCCCACGCGGGCATTGCCAGCTTTAAGATAGAGGGAAGGGCCAAATCCCCTTATTATGTCGGGGTGGTGGCCAACGCTTACCGCGCCGCGCTGGATGCGGCCATGCGGGGCGAAGCCGCGCCGGAATGGACGCTGCGCGAGTTGCAGACTGTCTCGCACCGCGAGTATTCCACCGGGTTTTTCTTCGGGCGCGAGCCGCTTCAGCAGAGCTATTACGCGGGCGGTTATGTGCAGGATTGGGAGGTCAGCGCGGTCGTCGAACGCTGCGAAAACGGGCGGCTGTACCTGATAGAGAAAAACCGCTTTGCGCAGGGCGACGTGCTGGAGCTTTTAGAGCCCGGGCAGCAGCCCCGCCAATTGATTGTAAGCGATCTGCACGATGAAGACGGCGAGCCGTTAGAGGCTGCCCGCCATCCGCATATGAAGATTAGTATCGCCTATGACGGTTCTGCCAGCGAAGGCGCGATGCTGCGTCGGGAGAAAACCGAAGCCGAGAAATAAGTCGATAAAAAGTTTTGGTCAAGCTTTTTCAAAAGTTTGCAGGGGCGGGACAGCGTGCCGTGCGTATTCTTATCGTTTAAAGGCGCAGGGAAGGGAGCAAAATCTGTCCGCTGGACTGCTTTTGCGTGAAAAATCCCCTGCAAGGGGTTTTTTCGATGCCGCTTTAAGCAACATTACTTTGTGCAAATTGCCGAAACACTGTGCCTTTATCGACAGACTGAGGCGTGCCCTGTCAGAGCCTTTTAGCTCTGACAGGGCACGCCTTTTAAGAAGGATATTCCATTAAGCACTTGTTACTGGGTAGTGGGGCTGTGTGAAAAACTCACGATTCAATAGCGATGTTGCGAGATGACGGCAGCGCATTAGCCTTTTTAGGCAAGGTCAGCTTGAGTACGCCATTGGTATATTCAGCCTTGATGGCATCCTGCTGAATGCCCGAAACGTCAAAGCAACGGCTGAAAGCGCCGTAAGAGCGCTCGCGGCGGATAAAGTTGCCCTTGCTGTCAGTCTCTTCGTTTTCGGTGCTGCGCTGAGCGCCGATGGTCAGGCAGTCGCCGTCGAGCGACACGCTGATATCCTCTTTCTTAAAGCCGGGCAGATCGGCCTCTAGCCGGTAGCTGTCGCCCAAATCTTTAATGTCGGCCTTGAATTCATCCAGCCCGGTGTGCTGGAAAAAGGCCTTTTCAAAGTTGTCAAAATCAGAGAACGGGTTAAAAACCAGGTTGCGACGTTTGTGGTCAAAAGGCATCAGATCAAACATAATCAATTCCTCCATTTAATGTATGATGGTGTTTACTACTTGACGGAACCGATGATTCGGGTGGCCAAGACCCCCGTATGTGTCACCGAATTCATTGGATTCACCCTCCTTGTCTGTGACGCTTTCATTTTTTCTTGGTACAATTATAATATACC
>DATMYZ010000196.1:0-4121 GCA_035560675.1 Clostridia bacterium | reverse complement strand
GCCTTATTAATTAAGCATTTTTAACAGAAAGGTCGCGCTGTTCTTTAAAAGTGCGAGTAATCAAAATGCAACACTGACTGGAGGGTTATCAAGATGAAATCTATAAAACCTGAAAAGCTACAGAAGACCCCTTTTAGCCTGATCGGACAGGATTGGATGCTGGTGACTGCCCAAAAGGGTGACAAGGTTAATACCATGACGGCGTCCTGGGGTGGCATGGGCGTTATGTGGGCGAAGAACGTGGCGTTTGTTGCTATTCGCCCGGGCCGCTACACCAAAGAATTCGTAGATAGTGCCGATACCTTTTCGCTGACTTTTTTTGAAGGTGCCTATAAGAAAGAGATGGGGTATCTCGGTAGCGTATCGGGTCGTGATGAGGATAAGATTGCCAAGTCGGGGCTGACGGTAGCCTATGAGCAGGGTACCCCCTATTTTAAAGAGGCGAAGCTTGTTCTTTTGTGCAGAAAGCTCTACAATCAGCCAATGTTGCCTGCTTGCTTTATTGATAAGGCATCCGACGAAAAATGGTATCCACAAAAGGATTACCATACCCTGTATATTGCCGAAATTGTGCAGGTGCTGGCGGCTGACTGACTGTTTGTGCCGCTAAAAACCGTTAAAGCTTGGTTTGTACCTAAGGGCACAGACCAAGCTCAGTCTGTCAAAGAACGGCCGTATTTAAGTTGTGAAAACTGGTTTTTTTGCCTAAACGGCAACCAAACAAGAAAAATGTGAGAAAAGCAAGGGCTGTTCCAAGCCCCAGTTGCCAGCTTTTTTAGATTCATGGCAGCATACTTAAGCCGTACCCATTGTGTCACTCGGGCCAAGCTTCTGTGCTGTGTATAACGCATGGCGTGCTTTTCCTTAGGGTCTCCAAACACACGCTCTATCGTTTGTTTTCGCATGGCGTAAATTTCTCTGGCCCACTCTGGTTTTCGCAGCTGCTCCGCCAATTCCAGATACCCTTGCCAAATATGGCGCGAGAGCACCGTCTGCCCTTTTGCGTTGGCACCGCATCGTTTTTTGTGTGGACAATTTACGCAATACTTTGGGGTTGAACGATAGATTTTCTTTCCATCTCCGTCTGTTGTGGTGTGGCGCAGAACGCCACCTTGAGGGCAGGCGTATGTATCATTTTCAGGATTGTATAGATATTCCCATGGTTTGTATTGCTCTTTACTGCCTTTGGGCCTAGTGTACGGGAGAATGGGAAGTTTCTCGTCCACAAATATTTTCTTCGCGATCCATGGGGTCTTATATACGGCATCCATCGTCACAAAATTGATATCAAACTTTTTGCTTACCCTGTCGTATATTGAATCCCAGGCCACACTGTCATAGGTGGGGAAGGACATCTTAATTAGCGTGCCAATCCAGCCCGAAACAACGGTGCCCAGTGCCATGCAGACAAGAATCGCGGTGACGTTCTTCATAATATCCGGACCGCTGAGTTTTTCGGCTGTGCCTGCGTTGATGGACTCTACGTCGGCATCAAAGTTCTCGTTGGGGTCGGGTTTGAGGTCGTATTTGACGATCAGTCGGCGTCCGAGCGGGCCGCCGGACAGTACGCCGCTGATCAGGCCGAAGGTGGCGGCAGCCGCACCAACCAATATGGCAGGTTCATAACCCATTTCTTTAAAGTTGGTGCCATAGGCAGCCGCAGCGCCGTGGCCGCCGATCATTGAAATGGCGCTGGATAGCAGTGCATAGGGGGTGTCTAGGACGACTAAGGTGCCTACACCGACGCCGACGATGTTCTGGAAAATGGAGACGATGCCGGCGACTAACCAGTAAACGACCAGCAGAACGCCGCCCTTTTTCAGCAAAGAGAAGCTGGCGCCCAGACCCACTGTTGTAAAGAATGCCAGCATAAACGGCGATTGAAAGGTGGTATTAAAGGTAAAGGAGAAGCTTTTGCTTACATACCCAAGATAGGTGATAAACATAAACAGGTATCCACCTACCACCGGGGCGGGGATGCAATATGTATTCAGAAATTTAACCTTGCCCTTAACTCCGTAGCCAATGAGTAACAGGGCGGCGGCCATGGCAACCGTCATAACGGCGTCCGTACTAATGTTTAGAACATTGTCGACCATTTCAAAAGTCATTTTCGTTACCTGCTAAATATCAATTATGTTTGACGCGATGCGCTTCTTTTTGATACCGGCCGGATTCCCTTCACTCCCTTCGCCGGAAGCTGTGTTTGTCTCTTTAATAGCATTATAACAATAGGGCACCAAAAAAACGCACAATTTTAGGCAAAGGCACAGTCTGTTCAAAGTGGCACCACTTTGTAGGCTGGCAAAACTGCTGTGTTTATTCAGATACACAGCAAAATAATGACGCCTCAAAAACGTATAATTGTGGCAGGTACTTTTGTGTGTGCATATACAGGGCAACGTTTGCCGCGTAAAGCTAAGGGCCGGGTTTGAAAACATGTTTCAGACCCGGCCCCCTATTCTTATACGTGTATTCTATTCAAAGAGTTCAAGCTCTTAGGACTGTTTGTAAAATCTAAAATATTGCCTTTTTTTCACTAATGGACAGCTTCGTTATGGGGCGCGTCATTTGATATAGCAAACTGCAAAACAGAGACGTCAACAGGGGCGCCGGGCTGTGTTCAGCGCTTGCACGCCGATTGCAGCATACCAGTCCAAACGCATCCTGCCCTTGTTTTGGGAACATCTCATACGCCAGTGCTACGCCACAGCAGTCTGTTCTCTGAAAATTCAGTCATCAGGCTTCCTTTGTCATAAAGATAAGACAGGTAAGAGCGCACGGTACTGCCGACCAGAACGTACTGGTTGAAATCCATGGTCAGGCTGTAGGTGTCGAATACAGCCTTGAGAATATCCTCAAAGCAGGCGGGCGTGTGGCAGATTTGCAGAAGTCTGTCTGCAATTTCATACACCTTGTTGCGGTTGAGCTGCGCCAGCGGTTTAATATCTTCAGTGGCTTCGGCATGCGCAGGAATATACAGTCGGCCGTTGAGCGCCTCAAGCATATCCAGCGTTTGCAGAAACGCGGCTACATCATATATAAAGGCGAGGTGATATTTGTTGATGATTGCTTGGCTGAAAACGCAGTCGGCCAGAAAATAGACGTCATCCGGCGTTTTAATGCCGATCATATCAAAAAAGTGTCCGCGCAAACGCAGATAGTCCAACCCTTCGGGTAAATACGTTTCCACATCGTCGGTCGGTGCACTGGAGGTTGCCATGAGGAATTTATTTCGCAGTGCTTTACAGGGGTATCCGCCGTATAAAAATGATGGCTCCAGCATGGGATATTTGGTAAAGGTATTCTCCAACCCGGTGGAAATTATTTTGCAACCTGTTTTCTGCTGCAAAAAAGCGTTGCCTCCGATGTGGTCAGCGTTGGAGTGCGTGTTGATGATCCCGGCCAGATTCCAGCCGTTGCCCTCAATGTGCCGCAATGCCTTTTTAGCAGCTTCTTTGTCATTGCCGCTGTCGATAAGATAAACCGAACCGCTGTTGGCTAGATAAAGCCCCATTTTGGCGGGGCAGTCGATGTAGCAGGTTTTTTCGCCTACCTGAATCAGATCGTACATTTGTTAATCCTCCTGTAAAAAAAGCAAGTTGTCAAGAGCCGCCTAAACAGCGCGTTAAAATTGTATATAAGATGGCAGTTCATGGGGTGTAATGTCTGGCGAGTTGGAGCAGTACGGTAAAAGCCTCAGCATGAAGAATGCAAGCGCGGATAAATGCCACGCACGTCGCCCAAGATGCATTGTCGATTAAGCTAAAGCACCCGAGAAAGCGCTTTTTGTACCCCACTCAGATCGTGCCCGGTCGGGCTTTGATAAAGCCGCAGATCAAACTGCGGCAGCACTGCCAAAATGTGATCAAAGATATCAGACTGAATGGCTTCATATTCTTCCCAAGCGGTTGTGTTGGTAAAAGCATAAATTTCAACCGGCAACCCGTGCTCGGTGGGGGCCAGCTGGCGCACCATGTGGGTCATGTCCGGGTGGACCCTGGGGTGATGTGCCAGATACGCGATGATGTAGGCGCGAAAGGTGCCGATATTTGTCAGCCGCCGCCCATTGGCCATACTGGTTAAATCAAAATCGTGCGCTTGATTATATACATCGATCT
>DATMYZ010000195.1:0-2512 GCA_035560675.1 Clostridia bacterium | reverse complement strand
AAAGGCTTTAGAATGCGAATTCTAAAGCCTTTAGTTTTGCTTATAACCCACTCGATAAAATTTCTGCGAAAATTACGTCCTATTTGGATGCGGTTTGCTGTGCTTCGCCGTTGACGTCATGCCCATATGTGCCAAACGTATCCATGCTCTGAGAGCTATTAACCATTTGTTTAAGTAATGATCAGTAATTGGGATCTCGCCAAAAGATGCCGGAGGGTTGCCTTGCAACACGCGTTTTTATGCATAGACTTCCTGCAACTGAAGGCAAGCTTCTTATAGTGCCGAAACAGCGTGGGAGAGGGTGGAAATCTATTGATAAATGTCACAATTTCTGATAAATTAGTAAGTACAACATGCTTTTCCAGTTTTTACAGTCAAATCAAGGTGCTGTCGACCTGACTGCACAGCAGCGCCTTAACGGCTCTGGATATGCCGCCGTGATGACGGCTTTTTAAAGCGTTACATGCCATATAAAACTTTATTTTTTGGAGGAAACACATATGACTATTGAGAAAAACAAAAACGGAACTGAACTGACCATCATCTTGAACGGGCGGCTGGATACCACCACCGCGCCTGAGTTGGAGGCGGAAATCAAGAGCTCGCTAGGGGATATTAGTGTCCTTAAAATGGATTTCACCGGCCTTCAGTACATATCTTCTGCCGGACTTCGCGTGTTGCTCTCTGCACAAAAAATTATGAACAAGCAGGGCAAAATGGTGGTTTTCGGCGCGAACGAGACCGTTATGGAGGTCTTCGAAATCACAGGATTTTCGGATATCCTGACTATCGAATGAGTGGGACCGATCATTTTACCGCCATCATCTTTAAGCGCATGTGGCTGCCTGCCGTAATTTCGTCTATTGGCTGGGCATTAAGCGACGTTGCCGATGCAGTTGTGGTGGGTCAGCGCATGGGCACCGTGGGGCTTGCTGCCATTGCGCTTATTTTGCCTGTCTATATGATCAATTGCATGTTTGCCCACGGGCTTGGTATCGGGGGCTCGGTTCGTTATGCCCGACTGCTCGGCGAGGGTAAGCCGCGTGAAGCGGTGGAAAGCTTTAATCACATCTTGCAGGCGGCGCTGTTGCTGAGTGGGTTGACGGCGGTGGCCGGCAACCTGTTTATGACGCCACTACTCCAGGCTCTGGGCACTGTGCCAGCTGATGGCGCTCTGTTTGAGGCTACAAAAGCCTATCTGCGCATCCTTGTATCAGCTACGCCATTTTTTTACCTCTCCAATATTTTAAACTACTATCTGCGCAACGACGATAACGGAAAGCTGGCGGGCGCTGGCTCGGTGGTAGGCAACGTGGCAGATATTGCGCTGAATGTTTTGTTTGTTGTTTTTCTGGACTTTGGCACGGCTGGGGCGGCGCTTTCTACCATGATAGGGCAACTTATTGCCATTGCTATTTATTTGCCCGGCCTGTTGGGAAAAGCGCATATTCTGCAGATAAAAGCTATTAAACCTGTACCTGCCTATGCTTGCGCCGTGTTGCGCGAGGGCTTTTCAAGCTCAGTGCAGTACTTTTTTTCACTGGTGTTTTTGCTCATCTGCAACAATGTATTAATCCGCACGGGCAATCATCTGTCTGTGGCGGTTTTTGATATGCTGCAAAATGCCTCTTATCTGATCTTGTACCTCTATGAAGGGACGAACCGCGCCATGCAGCCGCTTGTGAGCACTTATCACGGTGAGCATCGAGAGGATGGCAAACGTATTGGCCTGCATTATGCATTTATATATGGGCTGACAGTGGGCGGTACGTTGACCGCGCTGATTTTTGCATTCCCACAACTGATCTGCACGCTTTTTGGCCTTCGTGAGGCGGCGGCTATTCAATTGGGCAGTTACGCCCTGCGTCTATATTGCGTGGGCGCACTGTTTGCTGGCGTTTCCATTCTGCTGGCAGGTTACTTTCAGTCCTGCGCACGGGAGAGCGAAAGTCTGATGTTGGCTACGCTACGCGGGGGTGCTGTTCTTCTGCCTGCCACGCTGTTGTTTTCGCTGCTTGGTGGGGCTGCGTTCTGGTTGCTGTTTCCAGTCACCGAGGCGTTGTCTCTGGGGCTGTGGTTACTGTCGGTCAAATGTCGCAAAGCCAAGGCTGAGCCGTTTGACCAAGGTCGGGTTTGGCGGGGTGCCATCCGTCAGGGCAACGAAGAAATCGGCGAATTGACCGCCGGCGCTGAAGCGTTTTGTGAGCGATGGGACGCCAACACGAAGCAAACATATTTTGTGGCTATGACCATTGAAGAAGTTTGTCTGGCTATATTGCAAAACGGTTTTAGAAACCACAACGATAAATGCATTGACATCACGTTGGTGGCTCAGCAGGACGGCATGTTCGTGCTGCATATCCGCGATAATGCGCTGCTGTTTAATCCCTTTGCATTGGTTACTTCAAAGGGAGGTGCCGATAACGAATTTAGCATTGACGTTGCGGGCATGCGGGTCATCACAAACAAGGCTAAGGAATTTTTTTATCGGCGGTATGGCGGTTTTAATTCG
>DATMYZ010000194.1:0-4423 GCA_035560675.1 Clostridia bacterium | reverse complement strand
ATATACAGAATATTTGCAAACAATATGTACTTTCTACCCAACCACAGGCTCATTTCTCAGGCTTTACATCAGTAGCCCTCTTTCGGCGGACAAGCTAATGCGCCCAACTCATGGCACAACCTTGAAGGGAGACCAAAATGAAACTTCTCGCAGTCGATTCCAACAGCATCCTCAACCGCGCTTATTATGGTGTGCGCCCGCTCACCACGCGCGAGGGGCTGTTTACGAATGGCATCTACGGCTTTATAAATATTCTGTTTAAAATCTGCGACGAAGTCAACCCGGACGCTGTTGCGTTCGC
Source organism: Clostridia bacterium (assembly GCA_035560675.1). Classification (GTDB taxonomy): domain Bacteria; phylum Bacillota; class Clostridia; order Oscillospirales; family Ruminococcaceae; genus Yanshouia. The sequence goes on along the minus strand of DATMYZ010000194.1, from coordinate 4,122 downwards.
GTTCGACCTCAAAGCCCCCACCTTCCGCCACAAGCTGTATGACGGCTACAAAGCCCAGCGCAAGGGCATGCCCGAGGAACTGGCGCAACAACTGGCGCCCCTTAAAGAGTTGCTGGCATATCTGGGTTATCCGATTCTGTCTGTCGAAGGCTATGAGGCCGATGATATCCTTGGCACCCTTGCCGCCACCTGTCGTATCGGCGGATGCGAATGCATCATTGCCACCGGTGACCGAGACAGCTTTCAGCTAATCGGCGACGGGGTCACGGTCCGGCTGGCCTATACCCGCGGCGGACAGTCGGGTGCCGAGATTATCGACGAAGCCGCCGTACGTGAAAAATACGGTGTTTTGCCAAAGCAAATGATCGATGTCAAAGCGCTGATGGGAGACCCCTCCGACAACATTCCCGGCGTACCCGGAATCGGCGAGAAAACCGCCCTGTCTCTGATCACATCCTTTGAAACACTCGATGGCGTCTATGCGCATCTTGACGACCCCTCGATAAAAAAAGGCGTACTGCAAAAACTGATTGATGGAAAAGAAAGCGCTTACCAAAGCCGTGTTCTGGCCGAAATAAATTGCGAGGTGCCGCTTGATAAAACGTTGAGCGCACTGACCCCCACACCGCAGCAGACCGATAAGCTTTTTCAGTTACTTGACCGGCTGGAGTTGCGCTCTATTATAAGCCGCTTAAAGCTTTCGCCACCTTCTACCGAATCAGCGATTCCTACGGCTATCCCGCAACCTCAGGCTACCGCTATCACCGTCTCAGTCAACGACGCAGATAAGGCCATCGACCTGTTTGCCGAAAATAATCTCACGGTTACCCTTTGCTTTACCGAAAACAGGCCAGTTGCCGTTGCCATTCTGGGCAGCAGCCTCGTATTGTTGGATGACAGATGCCCATCGCTCGACACCCTGCTAATTGAACTTTCGAAAAGCCCTGCCGAACTGACACTGCCCAATAGCAAAAACTGGTATCGCTACCTTTATTTAAATGGTCTTGAGGGCGGCGACGTGAAATTTGATCCCGTTCTGGCCGGCTATTTGCTTTCGCCGCTGTCCAGCAGTTATACAATTGCCACGCTTTGCAGTGGCCGGGCGTTGACCCGACAAAGCTTCGACTTGCCGGAAGGGCTTCCTGAGCCGCTGGCTGTTCTTGCAGACGATATGCAAGTGCTACCCACGCTGTGCGTACAACTTCATCAAGAAATATGCGAAAAAGAGATGGAAATGCTGCTTGTCCACATTGAACAGCCGCTCGCCCGCGTACTTGCTTCAATGGAAACGCTCGGCTTTGCACTGGATGCCGATGGCCTGCGTGCCTTTGGCGGCGACTTAGACGCCGATATTGCCGAACTGACCGGGCGCATCTATTTCCTCGCTGGCGGTGAATTCAACATTAACTCCCCCAAGCAGTTGGGCGAAGTGCTTTTTGATCGTTTGGGCTTGCCCACTAAGCGCAAAACCAAAAGCGGCTATTCTACCGATGCCGACACGCTTGATTCCCTGCGGAACAAGCATCCTATCGTTGAGGATGTGCTATCCTACCGCAAGCTGGCCAAGCTTAAATCGACCTATGTTGAAGGTTTGCTTGCACAACTTGACAATGATGGACGGGTGCGCTCCATCTTCAGACAGACCGAGACCCGTACAGGTCGCATCAGCTCAACCGAGCCGAATTTGCAGAATATTCCTGTGCGCACTGAACGTGGCAGCCGTCTGCGCCGCTTCTTTATTGCGGACAGGGGTTGTCTGCTGGTTGATGCCGACTATTCGCAGATTGAGCTGCGGGTATTGGCTCATATTGCCAACGACACCGCCATGATTGATGCCTTTGAACACAACGAAGATATCCACACAAAGACCGCCGCACAGGTATTAGACATGCCTGAAGCGTTTGTTACGCCGCAGATGCGCTCAAGCGCCAAGGCTGTAAACTTTGGTATTGTTTACGGCATCGGGGCGTTTTCGCTCTCACAGGATATTGGCGTTTCGGTGGCGGAGGCCGACCGTTATATTAAGAGCTACCTTGCCACCTACCAAGGCGTGCGAGATTATATGCAGGAAACCATCGCGTTTGGCAGGGAACACGGCTATGTCAAAACGCTGTTTGGCCGACGCCGCCCTCTGCCGGAGCTGGCTGCCACCAATCATATTACCAAGGCGTTTGGCGAACGGGTAGCGATGAACACCCCTATTCAAGGCACCGCCGCTGATATCATTAAATTGGCGATGGTTAAGGTTTTTGAACGTCTTAGAAAAGAAAAAATGCGCGCCCGCCTGATTTTGCAGGTGCATGATGAGCTGATTGTCGAGGCTCCTGCCGAAGAGGCTGAGCACGCCGCAGCCATCCTCACAGAAGAGATGCAAAACGCCGTTTCACTCAAGGTGGCCATGGTGGCCAAGGCGAGTATCGGCGAGAACTGGTTGGAGGCCAAATAAAATTATGAAATTTAAAGTTCGGCCGGTAACACCTGACCATATTCCTGGAATAGCGGAGGTTGAAAAAACCTGCTTTGCGCAGCCGTGGAGCGTACAAAGTCTGACAGCCGAGCTAGCCAAAGAAAACTCGGTCCTGTTTGTCGCGCTGACATCTGACAGCGAGATTATCGGTTGGGCAGGTTTAGAGCACATTTGCGGCGAGGGTAGCGTCACCAACGTGGCGGTGCTGCCACAGGTGCGCCGTCACGGCGTGGGTGAGGCTCTTGTTCGCGCCCTGCTGGCTGAATCGATCAAGCTTTCTCTTGACTGGCTGATGCTTGAGGTACGCATCTCTAACGTTGCCGCAGTTTCACTCTATCAAAAGCTGGGATTTGAGCCAGTCGGCATCCGCCCCAATTTTTACGACTTCCCACGTGAAGACGCCATGCTTATGCGCCACACACTGGATCACTAATTGATAGTTGCCATAAAGCGCCGAACAAGGGACACAAACGCTTTAAAATACAACCGGGCCTCAGCAAAATACCACCTATCTGTTACATATTGCGGTTTCCAAGAGTACTGCTGCCGCACAGGCATTTCGCGCTTAATCTGCCAAGGAGTTCTAACAACATGAAGATTCTCGCAATCGAATCCTCCTGCGACGAAACTGCTGCCGCCGTCGTCGAAAATGGCCGTACCGTTCTTTCGTCGGTTATCCATACACAAATCGCCGAGCACCGCCTTTATGGCGGCGTCGTTCCCGAAATTGCCTCTCGTCGCCACATCGAAAAGATTGACGCCGTCGTTTCTCAGGCGCTTTCTCAGGCAGGGCAATCAATTCGGGAAGTTGACGCCATCGCTGTCACCGCCGGTCCGGGGCTTATCGGTGCACTGCTGGTCGGCGTCAATTTTGCAAAAGGGCTTGCATTTGCTACGGCCAAGCCGCTGATCCCGGTGCATCACATCCGGGGGCATATTGCCGCCAATTATATCACCGCACCCGAACTGGAACCGCCTTTTCTCTGCCTTGTGGCATCGGGCGGGCACAGTCTGATTATCGACGTGCACGACTACACCGATTTAAAGGTGCTGGGCCGCTCTCGCGACGACGCTGCGGGAGAGGCCTTTGACAAAGCTGCCCGTTCGATGGGGCTGGGCTATCCCGGCGGCGTTGCACTGGACGCACAGGCCCGGCTTGGCGACGAACGCAAATATCGCTTTCCAAAGCCCCATGTTGAGGGCGCACCCTTGGACATGAGCTTTTCGGGTGTCAAAACCGCGGTAGTAAATCTTTTGCATAATGCACAGCAAAAGGGTGAGACTCTCGATTTGCCATCTCTTTGTGCCAGTTTTGAAAAAACGGTGTGCGACGCGCTTTGCAGCCGCCTGTTTCTAGCGGCTGAACTAACAGGTGTCAAAAATATTTCCGTAGCGGGAGGGGTCTCGGCCAATACCCGCCTTCGCACCCAGCTGATGGATACCGCGGCGGCGCGCGGCCTAAATCTCTATATGCCGCCATTGTCTCTAACAGGCGACAACGCCGCCATGATCGGTGCCCAGGCTTATTTTGAATATCTCGCTGGGCATGTCGCAGGTGCCGCGCTTAATGCCGTTGCTACGCTCTCGGTCGAAAACGGCGCGCCAGTGTTTTTTATGGTCTAGTCCATATTGCAGCCTTTGTGCGGCCTTTCTAT
>DATMYZ010000193.1:0-7651 GCA_035560675.1 Clostridia bacterium | reverse complement strand
TTTGCAGGGTTATCCCAGCAATTAGCGAAATTTTTATTGGTATTTTGGTCTCCAAGAGCGAAACCTGTTGTTTTTGAACCTTGGGCGACTCAGGTAGCGTCTCAAGTAAAAGTACTTCGCCATCACAGCGTAACGTAGTGCGGTTATCTAACTGAATGCCGCCTCTGCCCGTCATAACCAGCTCGTCAGTCAGCGACAGCCGGGCAGCATCATACCGCTGCCCCACGGCAATCAACACCGCTTTATAGCAGCGCAGACGCACCGGTTTTGGATGGCATAGTAGTGCGGTGCGCGACCAGCACTTCTTTCTAGGCATAAATGGCGTCAGGTGTTTCGCCCATTGGGGAAGCGGTTGCGGTCTGTCTGATAGCGCCGCCTCAGCCAGGGCCTGGTCAGCCAACTGCCTCAGCAGCATTTTGTCCTCGCTCAGAGCGTCGACGGTGCGGCGCACCGCTAGCTCAAAGGACGGATTAATGGTCTTTAGCAGCGGCATTAGCTCATGGCGGATGCGGTTGCGTTTATAATCGTTTGATAGATTGGTTGAATCGGTGACAAAATTTTGCCCCAGCGCCATTAGATAGTCTTCCACTGCCGCGCGGGTGCAGTTTATCAATGGTCGGATAATATTGTCTCTGACGGGCGGAATGCCGCACAGTCCCTCAAGAGCCGCGCCGCGCGTAAGATTTAGCAGCAGCGTTTCGGCATTGTCCGACAGGGTGTGCGCCGTCGCAATTCTGGCGTTGGGGTCAAGGCTTTGCAGCGCTTGATACCGCAGAATGCGCGCGCCCTCTTCGGTTGAACAGTGGTTTTGGGCACAGTAACCCGTGACATCAACGCTTTTGACCGTAAGGTCAATATTCTTTCGGCTGCAAACGGCTCGGCAAAAGCGCTCGTCGCGCAGGCTTTCTTCTCCGCGCAGGTTGTGGTTAACATGGCAGGCCGACAGCGTCACCCCCAGCGTGTCACGCAGTTCCAGCAAAACGCAAAGCAGGGCAACCGAATCCGCACCGCCGGAAAGACCGACAATGACGCTATCGCCCTGCTTGAGCATATGGTGTTTCCGAATGGTTCGTAAAACGCTATCCTTCATCCCGTGCAAGCTCCGGTGTCGTGAATGTCGTGTGTGCGCCATCCCAGCCAAATTTGACGCTGCCGGTGGTGCCGTGGCGGTTTTTGGCAACAATACACTCAGCTTCGCCCTGCGGCACGTTGGGGTCATCTTTGGCATAGTAAGCCGCGCGGTAAAGCATCATAACAATGTCGGCGTCCTGCTCGATAGAGCCGGATTCACGCAGATCCGACAGCATCGGCCGCCGGTCAGTACGCGTTTCAGGTCCACGAGAAAGCTGCGAAAGCACGATAACCGGCACATTGAACTCCTTCGCCATAATTTTAAGTGAACGGGTCATCTCCGAAACCTCTTGAACACGGTTTTCGCTGCGGCGTTTAGTGCCGTCTCCACCGGTCATAAGCTGGAGATAATCGATCACAACCAACGAAACGTCGCGTAGCCTGCGCAGCTTGCCCTTCATTTCGCCGATATGTATTCCCGCAGTGTCGTCCAGAAAGATGGGTAACGGAGTCAACCTTTGGGTGGCGACCGCAATTTTCTCCCAGTCCTCCAGAGAGATATTACCCTTGTGCAGGTTTTCGGAAGCAATAAGCCCCTCGGAGGAAATCAGTCGCTCAACCAGCTGTTCGTTACTCATTTCCAACGAGAAAATGGCAACCTTTCGCTTTTGCTTGGCGACGTTCATCGCAATGTTCAAGGCAAAAGCGGTCTTACCCATACCGGGACGGGCGGCAAGAACAAGAAGGTCGGATTTGTTTAGGCCCATAATGACGTTATCCAGCAGCGGATAGCCGGTGGGAATGCCCACATACTGTTCACGGTCTTCTCCGCTTAAACGCTGTAAGCGGTCATAGGTTCCCGCAATGACGTCCTTGATATGCACAAAGCCTGAAGAATCCCGCCCCTGACGTAGATCATATATTCCCTGCTCAGCCATATCCATGAGCAGATTTGCGTCGGTGTTGCCCTCGCGGGAGGCACCAACAACCTGCTCAAAGGTAGAAATAAGGCTGCGTAAATAATACTTTTCACGCACAATGCGAGCATAAGCTTCGGCGTTGCCTGCGGTGGGCACCACCTGTGCCAGCTGCGTCAGATAAATCTTAGCATCCTGATCGGTGGGGAAAACGCTCTCGCGGCAAACCTGCTCTAAAATGGTAATAAAGTCTATCGTCTCAGAGGCGATAAACATTCGCATAATAATTGAAAAAATTTCTCTATGCTGCTGACGGTAAAAGCTCTCGGGCTTTAGATATTTAAGCACCTCTGGCACACACTGTGCGTCAATTAGCACCGCACCGAGCACCGACTGCTCCGCTTCAAGATTATAAGGGAGCTCCTGCGGCGTCGAGCCGAAGTAGCCGTCAAATTTATTCTCCACCTCAGAACCTCCCGTCGCCGAATTGAATCAAAAGAACGCAGCAATTTTCAACTGCTTGCAGAGAATAAACCGCACAGCAATTATATTGGGCAAAATAGTCTACTCGCAAACAATGACCTTTGTTTTTGCAGCGATACCCGCTTGCAGCTTAACAACCGCCTCATACTCGCCGTAGGCCTTGATATCTCCGTCAATCGAAACCTTTTTCTTGTCGATCGCCGTGCCAAGCTGCTCCGCGATAGCATCCGCGATTTCTTTGTTTGTCACGGCGCCAAACAGTCTGCCACCCGCGCCCGCCTTAGCGTGCACCTTAACGGTCATAGCGTTGAGTTTCTTAGCCAGTGCTTCGGCATTCTGCCGCTCGACCTCCGCACGGTGAGTCACTGAATCCTGTTTGGCCTTCATTTCGCCAACGGCCTGTGCCGTGGCAGGCTGCGCCAGCTTTTTAGGCATCAAAAAGTTGCGGGCGTATCCGTCCGAAACCTCATGCAGCTCGCCCTTCTTACCGGTGCCTTTGACGTCTGCTAATAAAATGACTTTCATTTGAATATACCTCCAGCATTTAAGTTTAAACAGCAAGCTAAGCAATATGGTTTTGCTGTGTGTAATCCTCGATGGCCTCAAGCAGCTTTTGGCGCGCATCCTCCATAGATATCGAGGGGATTTGTGTGGCCGCCATAGTTTGGTGACCGCCTCCGCCCAGTGCCTCCATGACGACTTGCACGTTCATTTTGCCCATTGAACGCGCCGAAATTGAGATACCGTCGTCATATTCATATAAAACAAACGACGCATCCACATCGCTGATATTAAGCAGTTCGTCGGCGGCCTGTGGCGCGACAAGCTTGATATTTTCGCTCATCGCAGTAGCCGTGGCAATAGCACAGCGATGATAGATTTCCGCAGAAGAAACCACCCTCGCACGCCGCTGGTAAAACTCCATCGACGAAGAAAACAGCTTGCGCACCTCAACAGTATCAGCCCCCTGACGCCGCAGATAGGCGGCCGCCTCAAAGGTTCGCACGCCGGTGCGAATCACAAAGTTGCGCGTGTCAAGCATAATACCGGCCAAGAGCGCCTCCGCCTCCGCACGGGTGATGCGGTGCTTGTCGCCAAAATACTGTATCAGCTCGGTTACCATCTCGGAGGCCGAGGATGCATAGGGTTCATGATAGAAAATAACCGCATTTTCGATATACCCTACCATGCGGCGGTGATGGTCAATGATGGCAACATTCTTGCATGCGCGATAAAGTTCGGAGGACTCCAGCACATGCTCCAGATGAGTATCTACGATGATGAGCAGCGTGTTGGGTGTGATGGTATCCATAATATCAAACGGGTTCAAAAAACTATTTTCATAGCCGTTCTTCTCCAGCCGCTCGATCAGGCTACCGACAAGATTACGCGTACGGTTGATGGCTATAACGGCGGGCTTTCCCATCTGCCGAATAGGCCGCAGCAAGCCGACCGCCGCGCCAAGGCTGTCCAAATCAGCAAACTTATGCCCCATGATAATGACGTTGGAGCTTGATTCAATCAGTTCGGCCAACGCGGTAGCAACAATGCGGGTCTTGACCTTAGTTCGCTTTTCTATTCCCTTTGAAACACCGCCGTAAAAATCGTAGCCGTTGGGTGTTTTAACTGCCGCCTGGTCGCCACCGCGACCCTGTGCCATATCCAGCGCCTGACGTGCCGCCTGCTCGCCCTCGGGGTAAGAATCGACATTTCTTGCGACACCAATGGAAAGTGTCACTGGGATTTTGTCGACGCTCGAAAGTGCACGCACGCGGTCGAGCAGCGCAAAACGCTTTTCGACGATTATAGGCATATGGCGTTCTTCAATAACCGCGAAAAATCGGTCACGGTCGGTTTTAATAACAAAGCCGTTGTAGTCGCCCACAAACTGCTCAATGACATATTCCACCTGCGCCATCAGCTGTGAGCGCTCATTTTCCTTAGCGTCCTGAAGCGCCTCGTCTAGGCTGTCAATCATGATAGCCAACATTGAGGGGCGCGATGCCCAGTACTGCGCTGCATCACGTTTTAAATCAGTATCGTCACACAGATAATAGACAAATAGCGAGCGCTCGTCTTCGCCCGTCACGCTTTCGCCGCTACTATGAGTGCTGCGTGCCGAATAAACCGTATAGGAACGGTCTTTAAAATCGACTGTAAAACTATCATTCTCGCCATTTATATCGCCGAGAATTTCACTGATAGATTTTCCGTAACGTTCGCCATCCGAAAACAAATGCGTGCGGCAATAGTCATTATACCAAAGCAGTTCGCCCTTACCGTCTGCCACCATGACCGGTATGGGCAGCGACACAAGGGTATCGGCCTGCATTTTGCCAATTTCCTCGCCAATCTGCGCGACAAAGCGGTCAATCTCGCGGTCAGCCCGTATCATATAAAGCAATGCCAGACCGAGCGTGAGCAAAGAAATGGACATCACGGCATAAAAACAGGTAATATGAAAATACAGCGCAGCCAGACAGACTGCGGCCAACTCAAATAGCATCAAATAAAAGACAGGTCGGTAAAGTCTATTTTTCTGCCTCATCACATTCTCCTATGTCAAAAGTTTAAATGCGGCTAACAGGTGACGTGCTGATTAATTATAACACTTTCGTTTAAAAATGGCAAAACAAAATCGGTCTGCCAAAACGAGATTCTAGGCAGGCCCTGCTTTGCGAAAAAAATCCCCTGATCACCCGGTTTGGCTTGACCGATTCCGGAAAACCGACACTGTCCCCCGTTTAATTGCCTGGGGCAAGCAATATGGCATCTATATATAGTCAATTAACTTCAAAGCCGCCCACTCTTAGTGATCTATTTTCCTCGCCAAGACCAAAGCGCTTTTGAAGTTAATCGGCTATAAAATGCATTCAAATGCAAAAGTGGAGGCTCGTCGCCCCCGCTTTCACATTGCCGCCCGTCCCTGGCGGCGAAAATTTGTTTTATCGGTCGGCCAAAAGGCCATTTTCGACACACCTAATCATGAGTATAATCAGGTTATGGCACCTGTATCTCCTGTATAATAGGCAAAATCATCGGGCGGCGCTTAGTTTTGGTGTAGAGAAAGCCACCGAGCTGATCTCTGACCGCCTGCTTAAGGTTGGACCACTCACGGCCACCCTGCGCGTTTGCCGCGGTGGTGCTCAGCGCCTGCTTACAGACCTGTTTTGCGCTGGTCAACAGCTCTTCGGATTCGCGCACGTACACAAACCCACGCGAGACGATATCCGGCCCGGAAATAACAGCGCCGGTCTTGGCGTCTATCGCCGCCACAGCAATAATAAGTCCTTCCTCAGCAAGCAGCCTGCGGTCGCGCAACACAATGCTGCCGACATCGCCGATGCCGCTACCGTCGACCATGACAGCCCCAGACTGCACCGTCGTCACAGCCTTGACCGAATCTTCAGTAAGCTCAATGACACGGCCGGTCTCGCTCACGACGATATGGTCAGGCTCGACCCCCATCTCAATAGCCAGCTCGCGGTTTTTAACCAGATGCTTATATTCGCCGTGCACCGGGATGAAAAATTTCGGCTTGGTCAGTCCTAAGATAGTGCGAATCTCTTCACGGCAGGCGTGACCAGATACATGGATGCCCATCGTACTTTCGTAGATAACCTCAGCACCCAGCACCATGAGATCATTGATGACCTTGCCAACCAGCTTTTCGTTACCAGGAATCGGCGTAGCCGAAATGATAATAAAGTCATGTCCGGTAACGCTGATTTTGCGGTGGTCGCCGCGCGCCATGCGCGTAAGTGCGCTCATAGGCTCGCCTTGGCTGCCGGTGGTCATAATAACAAGTTTCTCATCTGGGATGCCCCGCATGTGATCCAAGTCAATAAGGGTATCTTTTGGCGCTTTGAGATAGCCCAATTCCACCGCTTTGGCTGTCACATTCTCCATGCTGCGCCCGGAAACAACGACCTTTCGGCCGTGGCGTACAGCGGTATCAATGACCTGCTGAATGCGATGCACATTAGAAGAGAACGACGCAACCAAAATGCGGCGGTCCCCCGCTTTTTTAAAAAGCATCTCAAACGATTCACCCACCCGACGTTCGCTTGGCGTCATGCCGGGGCGTTCGGCGTTGGTCGAGTCAGACATCAGTGCCAGTACGCCATGGCGGCCCAACTCGCCAAATCGCGCGAGATCAATCATCTGGCCATCGACCGGCGTGTAGTCGATTTTAAAGTCTCCGGTGTGTACAAGTGTACCGGCAGGCGTAAAGATCGCAAAGCCACAGGCGTCCGGAATAGAATGGTTGACCGCGATGAACTCCACCGAAATGGCGCCCATTTTGACAACATCCCCCGCCTTTTGGACATTGAGCTTCGCGCTGTTTAATATGCCCGCTTCTTTGAGCTTGCCTTCCACCAGTCCTATGGTTAGCCTCGCCGAATAAACGGGTACGTTAATTTCTTTTAACAAATAGCTTAGAGCGCCAATGTGATCCTCATGACCGTGAGTTAGAAAGACGCCGCGCACCTTATCTTTGTTCTTAACCACATACGAAAAGTCCGGAATCACTAGGTCGATGCCCGGCATATCGTCATCCGGAAAGGCCAGACCGCAATCAATGATGATCATGTCATTCTTATACTCGATGACTGTCATATTTTTGCCAATTTCGCCTAGCCCACCGAGCGGAATGATGCGTACTGGCGTTTTTTCCGGCGCATCTTTTTTTTGTCCGCGGCGGTTTCTAGGTCTTTTTCCTTCAGCCGGCACTGCGGCAATCGGTGCCGCTTCATTACTTGTCGTTTGTGCAACAGGCTTTTTCGGTCTGCCCCGACGGTGTCCAGCAGGTTTTTGCTGCTGCTGAGCGATTGCAGCAGCGGGTTGTTCAATGCGGGTGTCCGCTTTTTGATCAAGCACTTCTTGTTTAGAAAGCGGCTTTCTGGGTCTGTGTTCCCCTGTGGCCTGCTTTTGCACGGGCTGCTCCTGCGTCTGCTTGGGCGCGGCAACCGTTTCGGCGTCTAAATTCACCTTGCCATATAAGCCGGTTTCAGTCATAACGGCATTTTCAGAGGCCTGCTGGCTGTTTTTAGGCGCAAATCTTGAGCGCCGGGAGAAAAAACTTTTTCCCTCGGCGGACGTTTTGTTTTTAGTTTCAGGCACAAATAATCCTCCATATTCTGTTTTCATAAAATATTATGTAAGTTTCGTCGCCATTT
>DATMYZ010000192.1:0-2948 GCA_035560675.1 Clostridia bacterium | reverse complement strand
CTGCAATTTTTCCTTCAAGGCACTATACAACCTTGAAAAGATGCGGTATAATCATAACCAATATAAGGGGAGAAGAGGAGCGTTAAGATGCAAAGAATGGAAATTAGGACTCTTTTTTTAAACCCACAAAAATTTGATAACCAAACGATAACCGTTTGCGGGTGGGTTAAAACGCTGCGCCATTCGGGTGCAATAGCCTTTATCGAGCTTTCTGACGGCGGTGCATTCAAGTCTCTTCAGGTTGTTGCGGCTGAGGGTGAGCTGGCGAATTTTGACGAGCTCATTCATCAGAACGTCGGTGCCGCGCTTGTCATTACCGGGACGCTTCTGCTAACTCCTGGCGCCAAGCAACCCTTTGAACTGCGCGCCAATACTATCGTGGTCGAAGGCGTTTCCTCACCGGAATATCCGCTTCAGAAAAAGCGGCATACTCTCGAATACCTGCGTACTGTTGCGCATTTGCGCCCTCGCACCAACACGCTGTCGGCGGTGTACCGTGTGCGCAGTGTGGCGGCGTTTGCCATTCATCGCTTTTTTCAGGATCGTGGATTTGTCTATTCACACAGCCCGATTATAACCGGTAGCGACTGCGAAGGTGCGGGTGAGATGTTCCGAGTCACCACGCTTGATATTCAAAATCCGCCAAAAGCCGAGGACGGCACGGTTGATTTTAGTCAGGATTTTTTTGGTAAGCCCACCAGCCTGACTGTTTCAGGCCAACTGGAGGCCGAAGCGATGGCAATGGCATTTGGCAAAGTGTACACCTTTGGACCGACCTTCCGGGCAGAACGTTCTTTTACAGCTCGCCACGCTTCTGAATTTTGGATGATAGAACCGGAGATTGCCTTTGCTGACCTTGAAGACGACATGCAGCTTGCCCGCGATATGATTAAGGCAGTGCTTGCCGAGGTGCTGGAGAAGTGCGCCGATGAAATGAAGTTCTTTAACGATTTTTACGATAAAGAACTACTGTCTCGCCTCAATGCTATTATCGATTCTGATTTTGCCCATGTGACTTATACCGAGGCAATTGCCATTCTTGAAGCGGCCAAAGATAAGTTTGAATACCCGGTGTTTTGGGGCTGCGATTTGCAGACTGAGCATGAGCGGTATCTAGCCGAACAGCATTTTGCTTGCCCGACCTTTGTTACCGATTATCCAAAGGAAATCAAAGCGTTTTATATGCGCATGAACGACGATGGAAAAACCGTTGCCGCGATGGATCTGCTTGTGCCCGGCGTAGGTGAAATTATCGGTGGCAGCCAGCGTGAAGAGCGTTTGGACGTTCTGCTTTCACGCATGGCCGAGTGCGGCCTTTCTACTGAAGATTATGAATGGTACCTTGACCTGCGTCGGTTTGGCTCAAACCGTCACGCCGGCTTTGGCCTTGGCTTTGAACGCCTGATTATGTATATTACCGCCGTCGGCAATATCCGTGATGTGCTTCCGTTCCCAAGAACGCCGGGCAGCGCCGAGTTTTAACTTAAAGCAGGCGGGAGAAACAACCGGGTGGACCCTCGGCGTAGCTCCCGTTTGAATATAGTGTACCCTAAAATTGACGAGCATAATATTTGTTGCTAACAAGGAGGAAAATGTAATGAAGGCTTACCAGCAGATGAACAGAGATGAGCTTCTCGCCGAGAAGGCTCAAATGGAGGCGGCGCTGGCCGACTACAAGGCAAAGGGACTAAAGCTGAATATGGCGCGTGGCAAACCGGGCGCAGATCAGTTAGACCTGAGCATGTCGATGCTTGATGTTCTCAATTCTAAGAGCGACTGCAAGACCGAGAGCGGTGTCGATTGCCGAAATTATGGTGAGCTTTCAGGCATAGATGAGGCTAAAAAGCTGTTTGGCACATTTATGGGCGTTTCCCCGGAAGAAACTATCGTTGTCGGTTCCTCCTCGCTGACCTTTATGTACGACTGCATGTCACGCGCCATGCTAAAGGGCACTGTCGATTCCGACAAACCCTGGTGCAAATATGACAAAGTCAAGTTTCTTTGCCCTGTACCAGGGTATGATCGCCATTTTACTATCTGCGAATTTCTCGGCATCGAGATGATCAATGTTCCGCTGACCGAGTGGGGCCCTGATATGGATATGGTTGATAAGCTTATCGCTGAGGATGACAGCATCAAGGGTATGTGGTGTGTGCCCAAATATACCAACCCGCTAGGTGGCACTTATTCGGATGAGGCGGTCAAGCGTATCGCTGCGATGAAGCCCAAGGCTAAGGACTTTAGAATTTTCTGGGATAACGCTTATGCGCTGCACTATGTCTATGAAGACACCAAGCTACTCAATATTCTTGACGAATGCAAAAAAGCGGGCAACCCGAACATGGTCTATATGTTTGGTTCAACTTCTAAAATTACCTTCCCGGGCGCAGGCGTAGGCTTTATGGGCGCTTCTAAGGCAAATGTCGATTTCACCGTAAAGCAGCTTAATGCGCAGGCTATCAGCTGGGATAAGATGAACATGTTGCGCCATGTCCGTTACTTTAAAAATATTGAGGGCATCCGCGCCATGATGGATAAGCATGCGGCCATTCTCCGTCCAAAATTCGACGCGGTGCTTAATGCGCTGCAAACCGAACTGGGCGAGAGAGGTGTCGGTGAATGGGTTAAGCCTGCGGGTGGCTATTTTGTTACTTATATGGCACCTAAGGGCTGCGCAAAGCGCGTTGTGGCACTTTGCAAGAATACAGGCGTGGTGTTGACCGACGCGGGTGCAACCCACCCCTATGGCAAAGATCCGGACGACAGCTACATCAGAATTGCGCCCAGCTTCCCAACCCCTGCTGAGCTTTCGCTTGCGATGGAGATTTTCTGTGCCAGCGCGCGCTTGGCTGCCGTTGAAAAGCTGCTTGGTTAAAATATAATTGAATTTTCACCGTCCCCGCTGACAATATGCGGGGACGGTGCTTTTTACCTGAGGCGGCGATAAT
>DATMYZ010000191.1:0-14106 GCA_035560675.1 Clostridia bacterium | reverse complement strand
ATATATGACAGAGTGCCGCTACATCGAATCTCGGGGAGGAATCAAAAAGCATGGAAGAAATTAAAATGCGCCGAAGCATCAGAAAATATCTTGCTAAGCCGGTTGAGAATGAGCACATTCTGCAACTATTGGAAAGTGCGCGACTGGCTCCTTCGGGCAGCAACAACCAGCCGTGGCAATTCATTGTCGTGCAGTCTGAAGAGAGCCGCCGCAGGCTAACCGAAGTGGCCCATAACCAAATTTGGATGCTCACAGCACCGGTGTTCATCGTGTGTGTTGCAGATATTCGATGCAGAATTGCCGGCGAAATTTCCTTGTTTCTCACCGAAGAAAGTCCGCAGGAGGAACTCAAACAAATTATTCGCGATACGGCCATCTCAACTGAAAATCTGCTGCTCGAAGCGCACCATCTGGGTCTCGGTGCCTGCTGGGTCGCGTGGTTCAAACAGGCGGATATCCGCCCTGTTTTGAACATTCCGTCGGACAAATACGTCTGCGGCATTATCACAGTGGGCTACCCCGCTGAAACACCAGAACTCCACCCAAGAAAACCTCTTGAGAGCATGGTACGGTACGAAAAATGGGAATGATAATACCGTTTTGATTCATCATATCTTAAGAGGCGGCTTAACGGAGAGATTTCCGCACAAATAATTGCCACCAAGCTAAAACCCGCTCCGATACACGAATAATTGCGCTGATCGGTTGTAGATTATCTTTTATGGTATCTATCCTCCTGACAAAGCGCGCTTTAACGACTAGAACGAGGTGAAAAACATGTCGCAGTCCCTATTATGGGCAGCAAGCGGAACCGGCTTCACTTTTTTAATGACGATGCTGGGTGCTGCCATGGTCTTTTTTTTCAGAAAGTCGGCCAACAACCAGATTCAAAAAATGTTTTTAGGCTTCGCGGCCGGTGTGATGATTGCGGCGTCGGTATGGAGCCTTTTAATTCCGGCCATTGAAGAAGCCGAGGCCAGCGGGCTGATCGGGTGGATTCCGGCTGCGGGCGGATTTGTGCTTGGTGCGCTGTTTTTATACGGACTTGACCAGCTCATTCCCCATCTGCACCCCTCCACCAACCAAACTGAAGGGCCAAGCTCCACGATGAAGCGCACTTCACTGCTGGTGATGGCAGTGACACTGCACAACATTCCTGAAGGCATGGCCGTCGGGCTGTCGTTTGCGCTGGCTGCGCAGCACAGTGCCGACTCTTCGTCCTATGCAGCTGCCGTGGCACTGGCACTGGGCATCGGCATACAGAACTTCCCTGAGGGGGCGGCAATCTCGTTACCACTGCGACAGGAGGGCGTTGGTGCGACTAGAGCCTTTGTACTAGGCGGCCTGTCCGGCCTGGTCGAGCCCGTTTTCGGCATTCTGACAGTGCTTATCGCTTCGACCATTATTCCATATATGCCATGGCTACTCTCCTTTGCTGCAGGCGCTATGCTCTATGTGGTGGTGGAAGAGCTGATTCCAGAAGCGCATCTGGGCGAACACTCAAACATTGGCACGCTTGGCGTCATGGGCGGCTTTCTAATTATGATGATTCTGGACGTAGCACTTAGTTAACTAAAAGGAGGGGTTCTCAATCGGTATTTTTTCAGAGGAAAAGGATCTGTACGGCTCTGAGGTACAGGTAGTCACTCAATCTGCCGACTGCGCAGTATATCGGTTCGCCAGCTCGGGCGGCGAAGGTACCATCAACAGCTATCGGGTGTTCCCTGGCATAGAATTACTGTATAATGATTTCAAAATGGGCAGTTGCTTTACCAACAAACACGCCTACCCGGATATTATGGAAATAAACCATTGCCAACGAGGACGCTTTGAGTGCGAATTTGATAACGGCACCTGCTGTTACCTTGAAGCGGGAGATCTTTCGGTTAACCTTTTGAGTAACCGAACGAAAAACCCCTGCTTCCCGCTCGAGCATTATTATGGCGTATCGGTCGTCATTGACATTGCAGAGGCGGCGGGTGCCATTTCGTCGGTACTTGGCGATATTTCTATTGACCTTTGGGCGCTGCGCGATAGACTATGCGGCGACAATTGCTGCTTTGTCATGCGCGCGACTGATTCGATCCAGCATATTTTCTCTGAGCTTTATACCGTACCCGACGCCGTTAAATCCGGTTATTTCAAGCTGAAGGTCTTAGAACTGCTGCTGTTTCTCAGTGTCGTCGATGTATCTGGCGGGCAGCATGAGCGGCTATACTTTCACAAAAGTCAGGTTGAAATTATTAAGTGCATCAAGCAATACATCACCGAGAATATGGAGAACCATTATACGCTTGAAGTGCTATCCGCTCGCTTTTGCATGCCGCTGACTACCATGAAGCTATGCTTTAAGGGTGTTTATGGCACCTCGATCTACGCCTTTATACGCGCTTATCGCATGCAGGCCGCAGCGCTGCTGCTGGCGCAGAGCAACGACAGTGTCACCGAAATTGCAAGTCGTGTTGGCTATGCCAACGCCAGTAAATTTTCCTTTGCCTTTAAACAAGTTATTGGCCTGTCACCGCTAAAATATCGCCAAAAGTCCCGAATAGTCAAAGAGGCATTGTCTTAAACTACCAATTTGTACGCCTGATGTAAGGCGTTTTTTCTAGGGCATAGTTATCTTATACTAACTATCCCCTCCTTCATGTGCCATTTATCGGCCCCACTTCATTTTTTATGCGCTAAAACGCCCTCGGGTTTTAAGTTTTTGTCCGAATGGATTAAAAAAACATCTGTGCGGAGTGGCGCACCAGACGAGCATGACTTATAATGGCCTTTAGGTTAGTTGTTGCTAACCTAATCTGCTTTATGTGTATTATATAGGAGGTGTTCTTTTGGACAGCAAAAAATATGGTATTTCGGATGTGCTCGCCTTTGCTGGGAATTTTCGATTATTAACCTACCTGGGGTGCGTGCTTTCCGGCATCAGTGCCGTGCTCGCGCTCTTGCCGTTTATCTTCATTTGGTGCATCGTCAGAGAAATCTTTATCGTGCTGCCGAATATTGCAGCGGCACAAAACCTTGCCTATTATGGCTGGCTGGCCGTAATCTTCGCATTAGCAAGCATACTGGTGTATTTTGCAGCGTTAATGTGCACCCATCTGGCGGCATTTCGCGTTGCAAAGACAATGCGCAGCAAGGCGATGCATCACATCATCAAGCTGCCGCTGGGTTATCTCGCCAGTCAAGGCAGCGGCAAGCTGCGCCGCATTATCGACGAGACTTCGGGTCAGACCGAGACCTTTTTAGCGCATCAGCTGCCAGATATCACAGGGGCATACGTCACACCGGTGGCCATGCTGGTGATGCTTTTTGTTTTTGATTGGCGTTTGGGGCTTTTAAGCCTTGCACCCATCCTCGCCGGGTTTGTGCTCATGTTCCAGATGGCCGGGCCTTCTATGAAGGTGCGCATGGCTGAATACCAAAAAGCGCTGGAAAACATGAACAATGAGGCGGTGGAATATATCCGCGGTATTCCGGTGGTCAAAACCTTTCAGCAGAGCATCTATTCGTTTAAAAACTTCCACGCAGCTATTATGCAGTATAAGCAGTGGGTGGTTTCATACACCATTTCATTACGCCTGCCAATGACGTGCTTTACAGTTTGCGTCAACAGCGTCTTTGCAGTATTGCTGGTTTCGGGCATTCTTTTAATTGCCACCGCACCTGATTATAAGACGTTTTTGCTCAATCTCATCTTCTATGTGCTATTCACCCCCTTTTGCACTGTCATGATGACGCGCATCCTGTTTTCAAGCCACAACTCAATGCTGGCCACAGACGCCGTCGAACGGGTGATGGGCATCTTAAACGAGCCGCTGCTGACCGAGCCAGAACAGCCCACGTCGCCAAAGGACGCTTCGGTTACGTTTGACAAGGTTACCTTCACCTACAACGGTGCCAATCAGCCTGCACTTAAAAATGTGTCATTTCATGTGCCACAGGGTGCCACCTTTGCGCTGGTCGGCCCCTCTGGGGGCGGTAAGACCACTGCCGCCAGCCTCATTCCACGCTTTTGGGATGTAATCAGCGGCAGTGTCATGGTTGGAGGCGTGGATGTGCGCCAAATCGCTACCCCCGACTTGATGAAGCGCATCGCCTTTGTATTTCAGGATACCCACCTCTTTAAAAAGAGCTTACTAGAAAATATTCGAGCCGCCCGGCCAGATGCCACCCGCGAACAGGTAATGGCTGCCGCCAAGGCCGCCCAGTGCGAAGAGATTATTGCAAAAATGCCCAATGGGCTTGATACTGTGGTAGGCACGAAGGGTATCTATCTTTCGGGCGGTGAGGCGCAGCGCATCGCGCTGGCCCGCGCCATCCTAAAGGATGCACCCATCATTGTGCTGGACGAAGCCACCGCCTTCGCCGACCCAGAGAACGAGCATCAGATTCAGCTAGCATTCAAGGCGCTGACAAAGGGCAAAACTGTCATTATGATTGCTCACCGCCTTTCTACCATCCGCAACGCAGACAGCATTATCGTGCTTAAAGAGGGCGAAATAATAGAGCAAGGTGCCCACGATGCGCTGCTAAAACAAAACGGACTGTACGCCACCATGTGGGCGGACTATCAGTCCTCAATCACCTGGAAGGTTGGAAAGGAGGTCTCTTTTAATGGTTAATTATATGAGAAGGCAGTTTGCTCTTAGCGAACAGGGCGCAAAAGATCTAATCAAGGCCATTTTTGCCTGCGCTGTCACCAACATCAGCCTCATGTTCCCGGTAGGTGCGCTTTATATGCTACTTGTGACGCTATCGCAGCCGCTTCTGGGTGGCGTGGCTGAAGCACCCAAGCTTGGCACCTATATTTGGCTTTCGGCGGCCATTCTGGCGGTTATCTTCATCCTGGAGTACTACCAGTATAACAAATGCTATCTGGCTTCTTATCAAGAAAGCGCCGAAAAACGGATTTCTCTCGCTGAAAAGCTGCGCCAGATTCCACTCTCGTTCTTCGGTCAGAGAGACCTGTCGGATTTGACCACCACAATTATGGGGGACTGCGCAGGGCTTGAAACGGCATTTTCGCACTATATCCCCGAATTCATCGGTTCTGTTATCTCAATTATCTTTGTCAGTATCGGCCTCTTTGTCATGGATTGGCGCATGGCAATCGCGCTTTTGTGGGTGGTTCCAATCGCCTTTCTGATTACAGTGGGCGGCAAGGCACACCAGGACAAAGTTAACACCGCCAATATACAGGTACAGCTTAACCGCGCCGACAGCATTCAGGAATTCATTGAAACGGCGCGTGAAATCAAAGCGAGCAACCAGACCGAAAAATATCTCGCCGAGTTTGACCAGAAGCTAAAATATGGCGAAAAAGTTAGCATACTAACCGAACTGAATGTCGCCATGTTTGTCGTCACGGCGCAAATGCTGCTGCGTATAGGCATTGCCAGTGTCGTGGTGACCGGCGGTCTACTGCTGGTACAAGGCAAGCTTGATTTCATGGTTTTCTTAGTGTTCCTGATTGCGGCTTCCCGCGTGTTTGACCCGCTGTCTGCCTCGTTAATTAACCTTGCCGCTATGTTCAATGCATTGCTTCAAGTCAACCGCATGAAAAAAATCGAAGAACAGCCCGTCCAGACCGGTATCGAAAACGTTGCCTACCCCAATTACAGCATCCACTTTAAAAATGTTGGCTTTGAATATAACGACGGCGAAACAGTACTAAAAAACGTCTCGTTTGAGGCCAGGCAGGGCGAGATTACTGCACTGGTGGGCCCGTCGGGCGGCGGCAAAAGCACGGCTGCCAAGCTGGCGGCGCGGTTTTGGGACGTGACTCGCGGTCAGATTACATTGGGCGGCATCAACATCAACACAGTGGACCCTGAGGCACTGCTGAAAAACTTTTCTATCGTGTTTCAGGATGTTGTATTATTCAACAACACCGTTATGGAGAATATCCGCTTAGGACGGCGCGGTGCCACTGACAGCGAGGTTCTAGCCGCAGCCAAAGCCGCACAGTGCGACGAGTTTGTCCGGCGCATGCCACAGGGCTACCAGACCATCATTGGCGAAAACGGCTCCACGCTTTCGGGCGGCGAACGTCAGCGCATCTCTATTGCCAGAGCATTGCTTAAAAATGCGCCGGTCATTCTGCTGGACGAGGCCACCGCTTCACTCGATGTCGAAAACGAGTCGTACATTCAGGCAGCCCTTGCGCAGTTGGTTAAAAACAAAACCGTGCTGGTCATCGCCCACCGCATGCGCACTATTGCGGGTGCCGACAAAATTGTGGTGCTGGATAACGGCAACATCGCCGAGCAGGGTACACACGAACAGCTTCTGGCTAAAAAGGGGCTATACAACCACCTTTGGGCCCTTCAAACCCAAGCGAGCGAATGGGCGATCTAGCGCCTTCGTTGCTTGAAGCTTCTCTGTCTAATTCATAATCTAAGGGCCGCGCGATTGTTGTGCGACCCTTAGATTATGGAAAAACCTATACCGACAAAAGTTGCACATATTAGAAAATTGCGCAAGTTCTTGCTGAGTTTTGCTGAACCTTGGCGGAGTCACAAAGGGCGAATCAGCAACGCGCCGCTGCTATGCAAGCGACCTAGACGCGTGCGGCATACTTTATGATACAAAAAATCACAGGAGGGGAACAAAACAATCCTGTGGTCTGTTTTGTGTTGAAACTTGCTGGGGGGCACCACCACTGCCTAATCAATGCTGTGTTTCCTGCGCGACTGCGTCGGCCTTCGTCGCACGGATGGTGCCGTGCGCGTGTTCCGGCGGTGCATAAACCGTATACAGCCTGAGTGGCCGCGTACCGGTATTAATCAAGTTGTGCCATGTTCCGGACGGCACGATAAACGCAATTCCTTCAAAGACGTTTCGGCGCAGCGTCAGGTTGTCCTTGGCATCCCCCATCATCACTATGCCCTGTCCTTGCTCAATGCGGATAAACTGGTCATGCCCCGGGTGAACCTCTAACCCGATGGATTCGCCGGGGCTGATACTCATTAGCACAAGCTGAAGATTGTCACCCGTCCAAAGTGCTGTACGGAACATGCTGTTCTGTTTGGTGGCCCGGTCGATATTGATTACAAAAGGCCTGGGGCCGTAATCGGTCAGCAGCGGGTTTCCGCCGGAATTTGTGTTGTTCGTTTGCATTCAAATGCCACGCCCTTTCAATGTTTTATAGCATCATATGTTTTCGAACTTGTGAGGGTGTAATATTCAAGCAAAGACACAACCTCAAATTTTGATTCCGCTGCAATGATAACTTAAACTATCAATAGCCAATAAAGATGGGTGCCCTTCGCATCTGCCCATATTGCAGCGTAAAGCCCTAGGCACTATACAGAGCCAATCATCTAAGCAAATCTAAATTTATACTAGAGCAATCTAAACCGAATTTTTGGAAGTTGAGCCTCTATTTTGTTGCCAGATGAAAAACCAGTTAAGTAAAATCATGTGCCAAGCTCGATAAATATCGTGCTTGGCACATTTTAAAGAGCCTTGTTAAACTCGTGTTCCAACAACGCTCGTTATTGCAATCTTTTTGTGTCAGCGTGAGCTTTAGAGTATCATTAGCTCGTGATTGTACTCTCTGCCACGGTGAACGTGATAGGTGTGCTTTGTGCAATGACATAGCTTGCGGTATTGCCGGCGGAAAGAACCAGCGACAAGCCGCCGCCAGAAGCGCTGACCGTATACAAACCGGTCTGCTGCAATACACCACCGATTTCCAACATATAATAACCGCTGGCTGTTGCGGGCGTAAATGCTGTTACAGCGCTACCATCGCCGTTAAAAAAGCTGGTCGAAAGAAGAACGACCGGGGTGGTATCGTCAACGGTTAAGTTCGAAGCCGCTGTCGCAAAATATTGCGTATCCGTCAGTGAGCTCTCTACAACAAGCTTATACAGTGCTATCGCCATGTGCTTGCCTTCTTTCTACTATAGTGTGAAACTTGTCACGGTTGTGTTGCCACAGTAATATACTATGCACAAATTCCCTATAGGTGAGCTATTTAGCCAATCACTTAAATTTTTAGTCCTTGTCTGCCTCCACCATAAAATAGCTGATACGTTCTTTTCCGCCGTATTGAGATCGATCCATTGAATCTATTAAAAGGTTTTTAAACCCCGCACTGTGCCATAATGCTGTGATTTCTTTATACGAAAAGAAGTGAACAATGCCCCTTCCGGTCAAAACACCCGAAGTAATTTCGGTATAGGTGTATGGCTCAAGCAGTTTACCGGAGTCATATCCAGTCGTGTCCGCCCGGAAGAGCCCCGTTGAGAAAAATCGGCCCCCGGGCTTTAATGTCCTATAGCATTCGCTCAAAATCTGTTTTATACCGTCAAGTGTATTGGCGCAGATCATGACCGAATCGATTATTCCATCGAAAAATTCATCAGGATAAGGCAGGCATGTTGCGTCACAAACGGACAGAGCAGCAACTACCGCTTCCGCTTGCATGCGTTGCTTGGCTTTTTTAATCGCCGTTTTAGAGCCGTCAAAGCCGTATGCATCAAAACCTTCGCGCGCCAAAAACCATGTTATGGCTCCCGTTCCACATCCGGCGTCAAGCAGTTTGATACTGTGGCGATCCTTATTGTAAAACCGTCTTGCCGTGAAGCGTATCACCTCTTCGGATGGGTATTTACCCCATTCCATCTCTTGGTGGATGCTTTCCCAGGTTGGATCAAAGCTTTCCAATATTGCATCAAATCCTTCTAGCAAAATTTCGGGTTATATTTTATGACATTTTATTTTATGTTAATCACCTTGCATCGGCCACCATCAGGCGATATAGCCGTTAGACTTCAAAAGCGCTCTTGTATTGGCGAGGATATTTTTTGCGCAAGGCAGACGAAGAAGTCAGGCTACCAGCTTGCGATAAATACAATGAATCAACGCGGAAAAGGACCGCGCTGACTGGGCGGTTTTGAGGTTACTTAGTTATATACAGCAACCGGCATAATGTTGTTCAACACGTTTTCTTTCTCTCCTAAAAGCAACCCGTCATATGGATTTTGCTCAAGCGCCTTCTCCAGTCGGCGAAGAATATAAACTTTTAAAATGCTAAAACACCAAACAAATAGTTCAGGTGTCGCTTTTATATCGTTCATCAGCGCTGTTGTAGCTTCTTCCTTCTCCCCGAGCCATAGAATAACCAGCATGTAGGCCGCTGCAGGGCTGCCAGTTGCCGTAGTACCGGCCTTGGCAAATTGCGAGAATGCTTGCTCATGCTCTCCATTATCAAAACTGATAAGGCCATGAATATAATTAACAAAATCCTCTCGTCCACTAAACAGTTCGCCTTCTGCCGACCAGTGCATATTTTGTAAAATCGCTTCTGAGCTGGCAGAATCCTCTTGCCAAAACGCGCGCATTTTTTCTTTCGCATCTTGATTTGGTTCCCACTGCAAGGCACGAAAATATGCTATCAATGCTTCTGCTCTTTTTTGCTTTTTCTCAAAAATTACACCAATCTGCGTATGAATCTCGCCACAGGTCAGCTGTTTTTCACTATTCTCTGCGCCTGCGTTCTCACGAACGGCGTCAAAGAAATCTGTAAGCGACCCATTGGGCGTTGCATACTTAGGCAGACGTTTGCTTGCCCCACTTTCTAATCTACTGTTACTAAGATACCGGCTAATCACATCAAGCTTTTTTGCACGGTTTGCAGACCACAACGCAAGCGTCATCTCCTCAGACGGTGGCTGAGAACCTAGATAAAGCAGTTTTTCAGCTGTTTCTAAGTGTCTGTCGCGCAAAAGTCTTTGGAGCACCCTGCGCTTAAATTTCGCCTTCTCTTCATCTTGGAGAATCGCCTCAAAAATTGTTTTGAGGGCATCAAAATCATTGCACCGTGCCCATATAACCGCGAGATTAATAAAATCAGCCTCTCCCTCCTCATGCAGCAGCAGTGGAAGAAGTGCCCGCGCTTTTTCTTTGAGCCCATTAAATAGCAACATGTTGTGTAGCGTACCAATTTCTTTGGTTGCGTCGGGCGTTAAGTCCCCAACCGTCGGTTTACCCCGGCTGAGTACTGTTTGTATCAGGCGGTAAATGGCTTTAAGAGATGGATCAATGTCATCAACTTGATCTAATTCCTTTAGCAACTTCTCAACTTCAGATGTTTCGCCGCGCAGCCAGCAGCGCTTTATGCGCTCAAGCAAAAGGAGGCTACCTCCCGCACTGCCAACAGCCAAATCAACCGGTGCCCTTTGGCTTTTTTCCAACAGAATCCGGCAGTTAAATCTAATATCACTAATTTGATCTTCCAAATCAGTGTTTGATATATGATTCGCAAGCCTCAGCGATCTTTCATATTGGCCTAACATCAGAAACGCCTTGGCTGCGGCTATGATCTGATGAGGAATATCTTGTTTTAACGTTATGCCCAGAATGCCCGACAATGCTTCGGGCATATCCGCTTCAACGGTCAGCGTACATATCTTTTCAAAAAGTCCGCTGTTTCGGCTGTTTAAAGAATATGCTTGCTGATAGCAGGCCAGCGCCTGCCGAAGATTAACCTGATGTTCCATCATGCCCCCGAGCAACTCCCATACTATGGCGGCGCTGGTTTCGGGGCAGGGCACCATTCTGCTGGGCTGTTTCATCGTGTTTAGGCATCGCATCAAATCGCGAATGCCCATATCGTGGCTACCAAGATGCCTATAGGTTTCTGCGCGAAGTACTAGAAAATCCGTATTGAGCGGAAAAATATCAATCGCTTTGCCCAGAGTCGTCAGTGCTTCTTCGAAATGCTCTAGATACATCAATGACCAGCTCAAGCATTTGTAGAGATGTGTGGCAAATAACCAATCGGGATTAAGGCCGTCACAAGCATTTTTAAAATATTTAACGCTTTTCTCGTGCTGTTCTGCGTTAAAGAGGCTCAGGCCATACACGTAGTTGATATATTGCGCCGTTGGGTATTCAGTTATATCCTGTTCCAATAGCCGATTGCGCATGGTTATTTCCCACGTTTTATCGTTATCAGGACACAGAATGTTAATGTAAGTATTTTCGATATTCGAGATTAGTGCATCCGGAAACTGTTCAAAAGCCCTATAGCAATAACGGTATTCTTTTCTATTTCGGATTAACCGCAATCTACTGTTAGGCGAAAATATTTTAAGTCTATCTGGCCCTGCACAGTGCAATAAATAGCCCTCGGCGTTTGGGTTTTCCAGAAGCGGCGGGAGCTTTTTCAGGTCATCGCCAGAAATTGTTTCACTGGCATGTAGAAATAAAACCCACCGCCCGGCGGCGTGATCCATACAGAAATTCATTGCACTGCTAAAGCTGTCATTCCAGTCAACTTCGAACACCTTCGCGCCTGCTTGGCTTGCCAAGGCTACCGTTTGGTCACCGGAACCTATATCCGCGACAATCATCTCGTCAACATATTCTTTTAGATTACGCAGGCAGCCGCCGATGTATTTTTCGTCATTATAAGTCACCAGGCAAAGGCTTAAGTTTTTCATTTCTATCATGATAATACCACCTCGCCCGACCTTTCATACAGCTTCACATAGGCCTTTGCTGCGTCCTCATATTCACCCAGCAAATAACAGCAATCGCCAAGCCGTTCAAGAAGTGCCCGGTTTGTCGAATCAATTTTTAGGCCATCGCGGCAAAGAGCGGCCGCTTCCGAGTAGCGATGGCGTTGGTACAGGGCAGAAGCATAATGATATGAAATGTCAATATCAGTTGGGTCCAGCGCGTAGGCCCTACCCAGATAACGTTCGGCATTGTCCCAGTCCTTTACCTGGCCAAGAATGACGCCTATAGCGTCATATCGGCTGGCACTGTCAGGCTCCTTTAAAAGTTGACCCAGTTTTCTTTTTAACTCATCCATGGTTCTCATTAGTTCTCACCCTCCCTGTTCCATTTTCAATAGTTCTAATTGCGCTCTTAGCGATTCCACGGCGTTTTCAAGATGGATACACATGCTTTGATTGACAATGTTTAAGTAATAAAATAGGTCATACTGCAATTTAAAGATTTCTGTCACTTTGTCAGCTTTATCAATTCTTCCAATACGATTCATCAGGTAATAATAAACGAAGAACATTTGCTGAATAAAATGCCGGCATAGACCATTGCTCAAAAAGGTATCAAACACAGCCAAATGTCGTTTATAGGCCTCGTTAATAATGGCTTCATACGTCTTCTCATCCACCATTTGAGAAAATTGAATCATGTTTTTGCAATCCAGTTTTCCTTCAACCGTCGACTGCACAAACCCTCGGAATAGAGACGCATATTTTTCTGCGTCTTCAACAAAGCCTGTCAGGCGCATTATACTGTTTGAAAAAGAAATTTGCTTTCTATTATCATTGATCAATTGGTTAACACGGTAAGGTATTTTTTCAATACAATATTGTTCAATAATCTTCGCAAGCGTAAGACATTTTGTTCCGGCTATTTTTGCGCCGCCTTCGGTCGCGTTGAGGAATAAGATATCAGGATGCGACGCAATCTTGATCTCAAGCCCCAGCTTAAAGTCGCGCCAAAGCGGGTTAGATGGTATTTGCGAACCATCGTTGCCTTCTACATAAATAACCGGCAGAGACTCTATCAACGCTCTTGCTGGTTCCCCCGTTTTTTCGTAGTAAGAGGCATCGCGGCTGTGCGTCGTCCCTTTGGCCCCATAGGCGTAATCCTGGCCGACAAACACAATCGGATTTGCTCCCACATAGGCCGCCAGCTCCAGAGCAAGGTGTGACACATTGGACCCGGCATCAATCGCACTACCGTCGCCAATATTGTCATTGACCCACTGGTTGATGGCTTCCCCACTGCGAAACACAGGAATTTTGGCACCTTTAAAGGCCGGAAACACCTGCCTATCAACCATTCCCAAGCAGATTAACGCCATATCATCCGGTAGGTTTCTGTTTTCAAAATGGTAGGAGTAGGTTTCTTTGGATCGCTCAATAATGGTCAGTATATCAGGCTTTATACCATTTTTTATGAGTGGTACGATGGCAGATTCGACCGAAATTATCAGCCCTTTTCCCTGAATTTTTTCAAGCTGGCCTATGTTTTTATCTAAAGATGGCCCATTTGCGACAATAAATGCGGGGGTACCTTTATATTGGTCTTTCAAACAGGAAATATTGGGATTGCATACAATCGTCCCGGCATTTGCTATCAAATTACACAGCCCTATCAAATTATCGAGATGGTCATTCCCAATATAAAAGGTCAGCAACGACAACCTGGTGAGAACAAATTCATAGATTTTCTGATACTGCACCTTGAAATTTCGCTGCGCAACAGGTGTAAAACAAAAGGTAGGATAGGTACAACTGAAAAAATTGAGGCTGCTGAATAGTTCAGAAAAAGCCTGTTCAAAGTGGTGGCTGTCTCCTATGAAAAGAATCAATTTTCCCGACTGAATGACCGGCTTAAAATCAAAATAGTACAGCAGTGCCTTAAATAGAAACAGGTCCTGCTCAAATACAATAACCAAGGTGTGCGGCATTTTATGAGCGAATATTTCAAACAATGGATAGCCAAAGCCCGAACCAAAGAGAAATACAACTCCTGATGCCTGATCTAACACAGATTTGCACCAAATTTTCGCCTCTGCAACCGGTTGTTCGCTGACAATTTGAAATGTTTTATCCCCCTGCCGATATCGACAAACAGGATATCCGTCATCAGTATATGTAACCTCAATCCTCTTCCACAGCGCCTCTTCGTTTATTTTTAGGACTAGTTCTTGCTGCCACGGCTCTAAGAGCTGAAGGTTTTTTTCAAACATTTCTTTCGTTTCGTTCTGTCTGGCTATCTGCATACCGCATCCCACCTCGCTGCCCACGTCTCCGATAGTGGGATGATGGTAAACTCCAGTAAGTCTGTGACGCCTGCCAAATCCAGATTTCGCATGCGATCCAACAGCTTGCGGTATTCGAGCAGAATGTTGTCGAAGCTGAAATCGGCCTCCCCTGAGCATTGGAAGATGTCCAATATGTACTCAAGGTCTTCGATACTTCCGATAAGCTCATCCAGCCCCAAATTGTCTTGGCCTTCTCTAAAAAGAGCAACGCAAGACCGCAGTGTGTTTTGCAGCCGATTATGCGTTTCTCGCAAACACAGTTCTGCTTTCATTCACGCTTCTCC
>DATMYZ010000190.1:0-2909 GCA_035560675.1 Clostridia bacterium | reverse complement strand
GTAACAACACAAGGCTAACAGAAAAATGCAGCAGCGGAATGTTCTTCTGTAGTGGAATCTGGCAGGGTGTCGGCTTACATTAGTATATACGACATGTGAAACATAACCGTAGAAAATCGGTACAGACCTAACTTGTGCGATAGGTCGTGCCGTAACCCTTTGATACAACCCTAAAATCGATTAGGCAATAATCAAAGGCTTTCGTTTTTTACTTTTTTCGTCCGCTCATGACAAGTGCGAGAATAAAGCCTACGGCAATTACGAAAAACGCGCCGCAAAGCAACAGAATAAGCAATAGGTTTGTAGCAACCATTTTTTCTCCTTTAAACGACCCGTTCGACAATGACCTTTACGCCCTCAATCGATTTGATGAGAACGCTTTCTTTTTCGGCAATCGGTGCGCCATCATCAGAGCGCGCAGCCCATTCCAGACCATTGACCAGCACACGGCCCTCGCCGGCAATATTGTTGATGGGATGTGTCACCACCCCGAGCATGCCGATGATGCGGTCGGCATTGGTGCTAATTTTTTTAACCCTCAACACATTGACCGCAACCGGTCTTGTAAAGGCCAGCGTGACAAGGCTTACCGCCAAAAACACAATCAGCTGCATCCAAAACGGCAAGCCCATAGCGGCCGGAATTATTGTTGCAAATGCGCCCAGCGCAAACCATATTGCAACCAGATCAATCGTCGCGCCTTCAATGGCACCCAATATGACCGAAATAAGCAGCCAAGTTAGCGGCATATACCTGGAAAGCGTTATAAGAATCCCCATCATATTACTCTCCTTCACCTCATAAAAGCATTACTGCAATGCTGGCACAGCCATGCCACTTTGCTCCAGAACCTGATCGGCGTACCGGGAAAGCGCGGCAACCCGCTCGGCTTCCGCCAGCAACACCTGCCGCCCGACATATGTAATAGCATATACCTTGCGTCGGTCCACCTCTTTTACCACCTCAATTAGTCCGTCCTGTTCCATCTTATACAAAATTGTATAAACGGTAGAAGGGCCAAGGCTTACTCTGCCATGGGACTGCTCAAGCACCATTTGCATGATGCCATAGCCATGGCGGGGTTCAGTGAGGCACAGAAGCAGCAAAAAGCTTTGCTCGCTCATGGGCAGATAGTCTGAAATCATTTTTTGCGTGATCTCGTCCATGAATAGTCCCTCCCGCAATCGGCATTAGTATATCACTTTGCGATATACTGTCAAATCAAATATATCACCGCGCGATATACTTGTCAATGCAGCGTTGTTGTCTTGGAAAATCATCCTTCAAACCCAAATTTTTTTGCGGCTGTTAAAAACGCGGGCGTTATAACGTGATAACGTCTGCCCAACCGTACCGGTTCAAAAATAAGGCCATCGATTTCGCTGTTCTTCCCTTTTTTGAGATCCTTCTGCAAAGAGGCTGTCGTATGCGGAGCAGCCGTATCCAGCAGATGCAGATTCTTGGTTACAATATTGTCTTCGAAGGGGATGCCCATCGCATTGGCAAGCGCGCCAATCTCCTTTGAAAGACTGATAAACATCGCACGCATCTCGGGCGTGGAAGAAATAACACCGGTCGGAGCGTCGTAATAGGCCCCCACGGTGGCCATCGCGCTGATAAGCGCATATTTCTGAAAGCACTTTCGGCGGATATCGCCGGTAAGATCGGGGCGTATTCCGCTGTTTTCCAGCTCTTTGGCAATTTGCTCAAGCTCCGGACTAATGTGTCCGTCTCGCTCGCCGAACACCACCGAAAACAGCTTTCCGCCTTGGGTAATTTCGCCGGGGCCGGACACATGCGAGGTGATATAAATGCAGCCGTCGAGCACATGTAACCGGGGCAAACGGCGTTGCAATTCTTCTCCGGTGCCAAAGATATTAAGTATCGGTATAATAATTGTCTTTTCGTCGGCGCAGCGGTTCAGCAGCGTCTCAGCGTCCTCGAGCGAATAGCCCTTGACGCAGACAAAGGCCACGTCGGGGGTATCTTGATAATCTTCAGCGGTGCAAGCCTTGGGATTTTCGATACAAAACTCGCCCCTGACACCGGATTTAACGACGAGTCCCTTCCCCTGCATAGCCGCAAGGTGCGCGCCACGGGCGATAAAAGTGACATCATAGCCCGCAGCAGCAAGAAAGCCGCCAACCGCACCACCTGTTCCACCGGTTCCTACAATTAAATACTTCATATAATGCTGTCTCCTTTGTTAATTCTATGTCCTATGGCGTTGCATCCTTTCCTTCATTTTTAAAAAGCAAGCCTAAATGTTTTAATGCTTCATCGTTGTTGTTTAGCAGCGAAATAAGGCCGCCAGTCGTCAGGCGATAAATCAGCTCGGCCATCTTTTCAAATGAAATATCACAGCCGTTTTGAAACCATCGCATGGTCAGGCCAACATGGGCGTTCATGATATATTCTACCACATATTCAAATGTAGTGTCGTCCATGTTGAGAGCCTCGCTCAGACGACTCCGCATTCGCTCCCGTATTTGCTGCAATATGCGGTGTGCAAACTTAACATCACCGTTTTCGCCCAGCAGCAGCACTAGACGCTTGTGATTTTTTTTAAGAAATTCTCCAATGAACCGAATTGATTCTGTAATCTCTTCCTGACTGCATATATATCTGCTGCGGTCAAATTCATCTTGCAGCAATTTATAAATTTCGTCCTCGGTTCGTTCAAGCACATCATACACATCTTTAAAATAAGTATAAAATGTGCTGCGGTTGCAGCCAGCCAGCTCAGTAATTTCGCGAACTGTTATCTGGTCATAGGGCTTTTTCTCATACAGCATCCAAAAGGCGTTGGTCAGCTTTTCTTTTGTGTGCAGACTCTGCAACACTCGATTCTTCATACCGGTTTCCCCATCTCATCAATCGCTCAACACAATGTTGTGAATTGTTGATTG
>DATMYZ010000189.1:0-3319 GCA_035560675.1 Clostridia bacterium | reverse complement strand
ATTCAAAGCATTGTCTACAGCTTTTTTTATAACCTTGCTGGAATTTGTCGCTCCAGCAACAATATCGACATCAATTTCTTGCCGGGCAACAATTTCTTTTAAAATGCTTTCGGCTGCTGCGCCGCGTTCATGACGGTGCTCAAGAAGCTCAATATCGGTGATGACATGGTTTTTGACTGTTACCTTCACCTTGGCATAAATAAACTGCACGTCACATTCCCCAATATAGGATCCGTCAGATATGTTTTTAACGTCCTTATGTACATAGGATATTTCATCGACGGCATTTTTATATGTCTGAACCGAGTTCAAATAGTTTGCTAAATATGCGCCTGCTACAACGACAGCAAATGCGACAATACTAATGGCGATTTTTACTTGTTTTTTCATGAAGTGCTCCTCTATCGCAATTAATTGAACCATTGGTTCAATTAATTGTAGCGGGATTTTACGCTGTTGTCAAGAGTTCGATTAAAATGGGGGGGATTATCAAGAATATTTTGAGAAAAACAGGGTATCGGTGCTCAAATCAATCGGAATTGAGCGCCAATACCCTGTCTGTGTGCATAAGGCCTAAAATTAAACGTGCTTAGCGAGGATATTTGATAGCGGCCTGTGCTGCTGCCAAACGTGCAATCGGCACGCGGAAGGGCGAGCATGAGACATAGTTGAGGCCGACCTTATGGCAGAACTCAACCGAGGACGGATCGCCGCCGTGCTCACCGCAGATGCCCAGCTTAATGTCGGGGCGGGTCTCACGGCCAAGCTTAACTGCCATTTCGACCAGTTTGCCAACGCCGGTCTGGTCCAGACGGGCAAAGGGATCCTGCTCATAGATCTTCTTGTCGTAGTAAGCACCGAGGAATGCACCGGCGTCGTCACGCGAGAATCCGAAGGTCATCTGGGTTAGGTCGTTGGTGCCAAACGAGAAGAACTGCGCATCCTTGGCAATTTCGTCAGCGGTCAGGGCAGCTCTGGGAATCTCGATCATGGTGCCAACCAGGTATTTAAGATCAACGCCGCTCTTGGCAATGACTTCATCAGCGGTCTTGACGACAACCGACTTGACATACTGCAGTTCCTTGATTTCGCCAACCAGCGGAATCATGATCTCAGGTACCATCTCCCAATCGGGATGCGCCTTTTTGGTATTGATAGCAGCCTTGATGACAGCAGTGGTCTGCATTTCAGCGATTTCAGGATAAGAAACCGCCAGACGGCAGCCACGATGGCCCATCATGGGGTTGAATTCATGCAGCGATTCTACAGTGGTCTTCAGATCTTCAAAGGTCAGGCCCATTTCAGCGGCGAGCGCCTTGATGTCCTCATCTTCGTGGGGGAGGAACTCATGGAGGGGCGGGTCGAGGAAGCGGATGGTTACCGGGCGTCCGGCCATCGCCTCATAGATGCCCTCAAAGTCGCTACGCTGCATCGGCAGCAGCTTAGTGAGCGCGGCACGGCGCTGCGCCTCGGTCTTGGAGACGATCATCTCACGCATGGCGGGGATGCGATCTGCCTCAAAGAACATGTGCTCAGTTCTGGTCAGGCCAATGCCTTCAGCACCAAACTTGACGGCCTGTGCAGCGTCAAACGGGGTGTCGGCATTGGTGCGAACCTTGAGCTGGCGATAGCCGTCTGCCCAGCCCATCAGACGGCCAAAGTTGCCGGAAATAGCAGCCTCAACAGTCTTGATGGCTTCGCCGTAGATGTTGCCGGTCGAGCCATCGAGCGAGATAAAGTCGCCCTCGTGGAAAGTCTTGCCGCCAAGAGAGAAGACCTTGGCTTCTTCGTCAATCTTAATTTCGCCACAGCCTGCAACGCAGCAGGTGCCCATGCCGCGCGCAACAACGGCAGCGTGGGAAGTCATGCCGCCGCGCACGGTCAGAATGCCCTGTGCCACATGCATACCGGCAATATCCTCTGGGGAAGTCTCAAGGCGGACAAGAATAACCTTCTTGCCGGATTCGACCCACTCAACAGCGGCTTCGGCGGTAAAGACAACCTGACCGCAGGCGGCACCGGGGGAAGCGGGCAACGCGGTGCCAATCGGCTTCGCGGCCTTGAGGGTGGCGGCGTCAAACTGAGGATGCAGCACGGCGTCGAGCTGCTTGGGGTCGATCATCATGACGGCTTCCTTCTCGGAGATCATGCCCTCATCCACAAGGTCGCAGGCAATCTGCAACGCAGCGGCGGCGGTGCGCTTGCCGTTTCTGGTCTGAAGCATATAGAGCTTCTTGTCTTCGATAGTGAACTCCATGTCCTGCATGTCGCGGTAGTGCTTTTCAAGACGACCGCAGATCTCGACAAACTGGTCGTATGCCTCAGGCATAACTTCCTTGAGCTGGTCGATGGACTGGGGGGTACGAACGCCTGCAACAACGTCCTCGCCCTGCGCGTTCATTAAGAACTCGCCGAACAGCTTCTTCTCGCCGGTGGCGGGATTACGGGTAAACGCCACGCCAGTGCCGGAGGTATCGCCGGTATTGCCGAACACCATCATCTGAACGTTGACGGCGGTGCCCCACGAGGAGGGGATGTCGTTCATGCGGCGGTAGTAAATGGCGCGGGGGTTGTCCCAGGAACGGAAAACCGCCATAATGGCGCCCATAAGCTGTTCCTTAGGGTCGGAGGGGAAGTCGAAGCCCTTCTTGGTCTTAAACTCGGCCTTAAACAGGCGAGCCAGCTCCTTGAGGTCGTCGGCATCCAAATCGGTGTCCTGAGTGACCCCCTTCTTTTCTTTCATCTCGTCGATAAGTTTTTCAAAATAAGCCTTGCCGACCTCCATAACAACGTCTGAATACATCTGGATGAAACGGCGGTAGGAGTCGTAAGCAAAGCGGGGATTGTTGGTTTTCTTAGCGAACGCCTCGACAACCTCATCGTTTAAACCGAGATTGAGAATGGTGTCCATCATGCCGGGCATTGAAGCACGCGCGCCCGAACGAACCGAAACAAGCAGCGGGTTTTCAAGATCGCCAAACTTTTTGCCAGCGATGTTTTCAAGAGCAGTCAGGCTCTCAAAAATCTGGGCCTTAATGTCATCGTTGATTTTCTGGCCATCATCGTAGTACTGGGTGCAGGCTTCGGTACTGATAGTGAAGCCCTGTGGCACCGGCATGCCCAGGATGGTCATTTCGGCAAGGTTGCAACCTTTACCGCCAAGCAGCTCGCGCATTTTTCCGCTGCCCTCTGAAAACAGATAGACAAATTTTTTACTCATGTAGTTACCTCCATCATATTTATCAACTAACAACCGCTTTCCACATCGAGAAAGCTTGTAATATTGAATAACCGCAATAAAAGGCGCACAATGCCAGTA
>DATMYZ010000188.1:0-3981 GCA_035560675.1 Clostridia bacterium | reverse complement strand
CTGGTGGATCAGGTTTATGAAAGATTGCGTAGCGAAATTATCTCCTTGCAGCTTCCTCTGGGGAGCAGGCTGAATGTCAACGAATTGCAACGTACGCTGGGGGTAAGCTGCACACCTATCCGAGAGGCTATTAACCGCCTTCAGCTGGAGGGACTGATTATAAACGAAACAAATATTGGTGCTAGGGTATTGGCGCTGGATGACCACGACGTGGAAGAGATTCAGCAGTTAGCTATGACGCTGCACTGTGCCGCCATCCGTCTGTCTATGGCACGCGGAGAACATGCCGCCCTCATTGACGATGTGGAAAAGTACCTGAGAGAATACCTCCGGGCAAAGAGTGTGCAAAGCGAGGTCATGGCAGTGAACCGGCTGGTGGGCGTTTTCTATCATCGCTGCGGCAATCACCGTCTGGATGAGAGCATGATATCTTTGCAAGGGCAGCAATTGCTGCTGCGCTATATCTTTGCTACCTGCCGTAAAGAACCCAAGGGCGAGTTCGACTTTGCGCCATTGGTAGAAGCTATTCGCCGCTCGGACGCCGAAGGCGTATGCAGGGCGCTACAGGACTACACTGCCGCCTGCACACCCTTTATTCTCGAATATGTCCGCGAGAAGGGCGGTAAACGCTGAACTGTGTTAGCGCCCTTCCTGCGCTTTTTAAACCCTAAAGGCAAGCTTTTGAAATAGCTTGCCTAAAATTTAGAGCTGAGTCGGCAGGTGCTTTATGCCTGCCGACTCAGCTTGTTATATAAAAAGGAGGCTGCTGCAAAACTTTCGTTCTGCAGCAGCCTTTTGGTGGAACACATTACATGAACTGCGAACCGATAATTGCAGCAATCATCAGCGGAATATTGTAATGCAGGAAGGTAGGAACGCAGGTATCCCAAATATGGTCATGCTGACCATCCGCATTAAGACCGCTCGTGGGTCCAAGCGTGGTGTCAGAAGCAGGGGAGCCGGCGTCGCCCAAGGCTGCTGCTGCCGAAATAAGCAGAATGGTGGCCTGGGTGCTGAAGCCCATCTGCTGGCAAAGCGGCACATAAAGAACTGCAACAACAGGGATGGTGCCAAAAGAAGTACCGATGCCCATTGTGACGAGCAGGCCGATCAACGTAATCATGGTTGCTGCTATCAGCTTGTTGCCACCCATCAGGCTGATGGAGCTACGAACCAGTTCATCAACAGCACCGGTATCTTTAAGAACCTGCGCGAAGCCGCCGGCTACCAGCATAACGAATGCGATAAAGCCCATAAGCTTAATACCGCCAGCAAACTGGTCGTCTATCTCGTTCCACTTGATGGTACCGGTGACGATCATCAACAGTAGTCCGCCGAGTGCCGCGATGGGAAGAGAACTAAATGTCAGCTGAAGAATAACCATAACGATGACAGTAAGCAGGGTCAGCCAATGACGCGTCTCGAATTTTAAATCTTCCGAAACTTCATGCGCTACAATTTGAATATCTTTGTAGTCGCGCGGCTTGCGGTAGGTAAAAAACAGAGCAATAATCAGCCCGATAATCATTGACACGCCGAGGATCCAGTTGGCTTTCCACACTTCCTTCACGTCGACAGACATCCCGTTTGAGGTCATATTGTCGGCGATAATACCATGGAATATCAAGCCGAAACCTACGGGTAGCGTGATGTACGGCGCCTTCAAACCAAATGCCAGAGAGCAGGCAGCGGCACGGCGGTCAATTTTCAGCTTATTCATTAATCCGAGCAGTGGGGGAATAAGGATAGGAATAAATGCGATATGAATCGGAATAGCGTTCTGCGACAGGCAGGCAATGAATGCGAGGATCAACAGAAAAACCATTTTTTTGTCGCCGATGATCTTGGTCAGCTTTTGGCCAAGAATATCGACTATGCCAGTTGTGGCCATCGCAGTAGCAAAGGTTCCGAGAAGGACATAAGCAAGTGCGGTTTCTCCATTACTGCCAAAGCCAGCCAATAGAGAAGCCATGGTGCCTTTCAGTCCCAGACCACCGACGAGGCCGCCTGCAAACAGAGAGACGATCATTGCGAGCAGAATGTTCATCTTCATGAGGCAAAGTATGCAGAGAACGGATACCGCTACGATTACAGGGTTTAACAACATATTTTGTTCCTCCAATCCTTATATATCGAATCTAGTTGCTTCTCTAAGCCGACAGGATGAATGACGGTTTCCAAGAATGTCCATCCTGCGTCACTTTGCACAACCAACTAAAATTCAATTCGTGATGCGTGGCTCTCTACGTTAGAGATCAGGCTGCCGTCTGTGATAACGCTTTCGCATTTTTCGATATCTTCGTACAGGGGACGGTCTTCTTCCAGTGGTGCGACCAACGCGCGGATGGTTTCATATGCAGGCTTAGTGCCAATACCCATTCCCTTATCGCCGCGCAGGTCAATCGCCTGGCAAGCACACATAAGCTCCATGGCAAGCACCCGTCGGGCATTTCCGAGAATTTCTCGCGCTTTGCGTGCTGCAATTGTGCCCATACTGACGTGATCTTCCTGGTTCGCAGAAGACGGAATGCTGTCAACACTCGCGGGATGTGCCAGAACCTTGTTTTCGGAAACAAGGGCAGCTGCGGAATACTGAACAATCATAAATCCGGAATTGACGCCGCCATCCTTTGTCAGGAAGGGGGGCAGACCACTCAGTGCCGGGTTTACCAAACGCTCTATGCGACGCTCTGAGACATTGGCGATTTCTGCGATGGCAATGCCCAAAAAGTCGAAGGGAAGAGCCATCGGCTGGCCGTGGAAGTTTCCGCCCGAAATGCCTTCCATTGTTTCCTTCATAATAATGGGGTTATCGGTGACGGAGTTGATTTCAATCTCAACCTTGTTTTTAACAAAGTTGATAGCATCCTTGCTTGCGCCATGAATCTGTGGTACGCAGCGCAGAGAATAAGCATCCTGTACGCGGATCTGACCCTGTCGGGTGGTGTTTTTACTATCTTCTAAAAGCTGAAGCACAATGCGGGCGGTATCTATCTGACCTTGATGCGGGCGAATGACGTGAATACGAGAATCAAGTGCATCAGTAACACCGTTATGTGCCTCAAAGCTCAATGCTGCTGCAACATCCGCCACTTTCAACAACGCAAGGGCGTCATAAACTGTAAGCGCTCCGGTCGCGGTCATGACTTGGGTACCGTTAATAAGTGCCAGTCCCTCTTTGGCGCTCAGTTCAATCGTAGGAATTCCTGCACGTTTCATGGCCTCTGCGCCGTCAAGAATTTCTCCTTGGTATTCTGCTTTGCCAAGGCCAATCATCGGCAGCACCATGTGAGAAAGCGGCGCCAGATCACCAGAAGCGCCCAGAGAGCCTTTCTGGGGAACGATGGGGGTGACGCCTTTATTGAGCATATCTACCATTGTCTGCACGGTTTCCATACGTGCACCAGAAAAGCCCTTCGCCAGATTATTGATACGCAACAGGATAATGCCGCGAGCCGCGTCGCGCGGGAAGGCATCGCCTGCACCTACAGCGTGAGTGATAATTAAATTTTTCTGTAACAGCTTGCATTCATCGCAGCTGATAACAACGTCACTGAATTTACCAAATCCTGTTGTCACGCCATAAACAACGCGTTCTTCATCAACGATCTGGTCAACAACTTTGCGCGATTCAATAATGTTTTGTTTTGCGGTCTCAGAAAGCGTAACTTGTGCATCCTTGCGGCACACCAGCGCAACTTCTTCCAAAGTTAGATCCTGACCGGTCAAAATAATAGTCTTCATTTCGTATAATCTCCTTTTCCAGAAGAGGGATTGGTGCAACATTCACACAAATCTCCTGCTTATGATCAAATTATAAGGACGCTCTGTCAAAGAAACGTCTAAGCATAATTGTCGTTAATCTGATACTAGACATATATAGACGCTGTTTTAAGTGGTTTTTCTAGGTTGCTTGCTGCTGCGGCAAACTATGAAACTCCATAAAACCACAAAGGCATTTGACTATTTAGTCTATCAAAG
>DATMYZ010000187.1:0-7517 GCA_035560675.1 Clostridia bacterium | reverse complement strand
ACGTCATATTTTGAAAGGAGCTTAAACTATGCCGCGTAGAGGAGAAAACATTTACAAGCGAAAGGACGGGCGTTGGGAAGGCCGAATGATTCAGCAGAATGGAAAGTACCGCTATTTCTATGCCCAAGCATACCGTGAGGTCAAAGAGAAAATGAAACGCTTTATGGAGGGGGGGCTATCTCAGGCCCCAATTCAGCATGACATCATGGAACCTGTTGCTGCGCAGTTTTCAAGCTGGGTAGAGGGAGATATTCGCCATCAGGTCAAACCTTCTACTTACGAAAACTATCAGTATTGTGTCCAAAAATATATGATTCCATTTTTCTCTCAAACAAAGGATACG
Organism: Clostridia bacterium; assembly: GCA_035560675.1. Classification (GTDB taxonomy): domain Bacteria; phylum Bacillota; class Clostridia; order Oscillospirales; family Ruminococcaceae; genus Yanshouia. The sequence continues at coordinate 7,174 of DATMYZ010000187.1, read as the reverse complement.
CAGCTTACGGCAATCTCGGCTGCGAAATTTGCGGGTTTTATTCGGTGCAATAATGCTATTTCCGAGTCGTATCAGCGAAAAATTCTTACCATTTTCAAAACCGCGCTAAAAAGCGTTCTTAAAGATGCGCCCGATTGCGCTGCTGTGATAGGCGCTGTCAAGTTGCCTAGAACAGAAAGCGCCGAAGTTCAGGTCTTTTCAACTAAAGAACAACAATTAATTGAGCACGCCGCTTTACATGCGAGCAATCGACGCGCGCTGGGCTTGATCTTATGCTTTTATTCGGGAATACGGCTGGGGGAACTATGTGGACTTAAATGGAGCGATTTTGATTGGGATGCCGGGACCATGTCGGTTATGCGCACTGTGACTCGTACCAAAAATTTTGGTCAGGAGGGAAGCAAAACCACGTTGCAAATTGGCACCCCTAAAAGCCGTAAATCTGCCAGAAAAATACCGCTACCTGCTTCTATCGTCCAGCAAGCCAAATTATTGGGATTTGATCAAAAGTGTGAGTCCTTTTATATGCTTTCGGACGATGTAGAACCGCTTGATCCCAGGAGCTACCAGAAGCTCTTTAAGAGAATCCTTATACAAGCGGGAGTAAAGACGCGCAAGTTCCATGCAATCAGGCACTCCTTTGCCACGCGGGCACTTGAAATGGGCGTTGATATTAAAACACTAAGCGAGATACTTGGGCACTCAAGCGTTTCAATTACTCTGAATATTTATGCGCACTCACTGCTAGAACAGAAAAAAATTGCCATAGACAAGTTTAATAATATGTATCTAACGAATATGTCAGTTGCCTCATTCGCCGTCCAGTCTGCCGTCATGCTGCCCATTAACTGCGGTCAAAATACGTTATATTAGATAATTGCCGCAGTTTTAAATAAACTGCGAAACTATTAGCATCCCACGGGCTTATGCTTTACTGATGTCATGATTTTATTCCAAGGCTAATATATACATAGTGGACAGCCAGTTTCTACAGCATTAAAAGCCGCATTAGCTTATAAAAGTAAATGGTATGGTGAACGCAAACAGCACCGTGAGAGATGTGGTCGGCTTCTTAAAAAGCATGCAACGTTACCGCAGTGAAAAGAGGGAGTTTTATGTCGCCTTCTGTTTATTATGCAGCCGATATCAAGACCCTGTTGAAAAAGCTATCCACAGATCAGATCGATCATATGACTAGTGTTGGCGTTTACGCTGGCATCATGGCTCAAAAAATGAATGACTGCCGGATATATCCCAGGTGCTTTAATCAGCGGCAAATCGAACAGATAAGCGAAGCAGCCTTTTATCATGATATTGGCAAGGCATGGCTGCCACAAGAAATAGTTTCTAAATGCGGAGACCTGACGACGAAAGAACTGCTGGCCGTCAGGCAGCACACACTGCTCGCTTTGCGGCAGTTCGATTATATAAACAGCCATGTGATTTCGGGTGTGCCTAGGTGCCTGATTCCGCTGTCCTGCGATGCGGCCGTCTACCATCATGAGCACTGGGATGGAGGCGGATATCCCTTTGGCCTAAGCGGTAATAATATTCCGCTAATAGCACGCATTGTGGCAATTTGCGACTGTTACGACAAAGAAACTGCCCAGAAAGAGAACGGGCATCGGATTGCCTGCCACAGCATTGCTCAAGGGGCGGGGACACAATTTGACCCGGCCCTGACACGCGTTTTTGTTGGACATAACCGTGACTTTGCGGCAGCGTTATGCAGTTATCGAAATAGTGACTGGTTTTGAATATTTGAGCCGATCAGGTACCTAAAAAAGTAAAACGAACTGATGCAAAATGTAATTATCATTTTGCATCAGCCCGTTTATGTCAGAGAATGGGCTTGTATTTATAGTTGTGTTTAATATTCAAGCTGTTCGAGAAGGGGAAAGATGAAGTGCCAACGTGGTTATATCGTCTCAGGTACTTTGAGAATGGCACCTTTGTCGGCAGAAGTGACCAAAGCAGCGTATTTTGCCAGTGCCGGCGTGCGCGGTTTAACGAGAAGCTTGACCTTTGCCAGGCGCTCAGCTAAAATCTCTGCGGTAACGTTTAGATCAAGGCGGCGGTTTGGAATGTCGATGATAATGATATCACCTTCTTCAACTGCTGCAATCGGGCCGCCCGCAGCAGCCTCAGGCGAAATATGTCCGATGCACGGGCCTCTGGTGGAGCCGGAAAAACGTCCGTCAGTTACCAGTGCGCAGCTTTCGTCCATGCCTCTGCCTACCAGCAGCGAGGTTACCATATGCATCTCACGCATGCCCGGGCCGCCCTTAGGGCCTTCGTAGCGAATGACAATAACATCACCTTCATGGATGTGCCCGCCGGATACAGCCACGCCAGCCGCCTCCATTGAATCAAACACACGGGCTCTGCCGGTAAACTGGTACATCGAGGGCTTAACGCCAGATTTTTTGACTACAGCGCCGTTAGGGGCAAGACTGCCATATAAAACCGCAATGCCGCCTTCCGGATTTTTCGGGGCCGAAACTGGGAAAATTACATCGTTTTCTACCAGATCTATTTTCGTAAGGTTCTCATGTACTGTCTTTCCGGTTACGGTCAGGTGGTTCGGGTCAAGCTTGCTTTCAATTGCTTTTAATACGGCGGGTACGCCCCCGTTGTCGTGTAGTGCCGAGAGCGGATATTTACCGGAGGGTTTGATGTTACAGATATAAGGCACACTGCGGCTGATTTCATCAAAATCAGTCAGATTCAGAGGAATTTTGGCCTCGTTTGCAATCGACATGAGGTGCAGCACGGTGTTTGTAGAAGCACCCATGGCCATAACGGCGCGGATGCCGTTCATCACCGCCTCGCGCGTTAGAATTTTGCTGACAGTCAGCCCTTCTTTAATCATCTGGACGGCGCGCGCGCCCGACTGCTTGGCATAGCGCCGTTTCTCGGAGGAAATAGCCAGCGAGGTACTGCAATAGGGCAGTGTAAAGCCCAGAATTTCAGTCAGACATCCCATTGAGTTGGCTGTGCCCATCATAGAGCAGGTACCATAGCTGGGCAGCGCACGCTTCTCAATTTCCAGCAAATCTTCCAATGAAATTTTACCGGTCTGATATCTGCCGATAAATTCGCGCATGTCCGACAGGGTGATAATATCAATATCTTTATAGCTGCCTGCCATCATGGGTCCGGCGGGGACGACAATTGTGGGGATATTCACGCGAGCGGCAGCCATAAGCATTCCGGGAACAATTTTGTCACAGCCGGGCAGCATTACCATTGCATCAAACTGATGCGCTTCAATCATCATTTCGATAGCGTCAGCAATGTTCTCGCGGCTGGGCAGCGGATAGCTCATGCCGCGGTGCCCCTGACACAGGCCGTCGCACAGGGCTATGGTGTTGAATTCTCGGGGTATACCACCGGCCTGATAAATGCCTTGCTTAACAAAATCGGCAATTTCTCTGAGGTGAATGTGACCGGGGACTACTTCGGTGAAAGAATTGACCACAGCAACCAGCGGTTTTCGAAGGTCATCGGTGTCCAGGCCCATGCTGTAAAACAGCGCACGATGAGCCGAACGTTCAATTCCGTTGGTCAATACACCACTTTTATAATCACTGAAATGCAGCTTGTTGTCATCCATATGTTTAGCCTCCCGCATGTTATTTTTAAGTAGACTATAGCTTAAAAATAACACAATATCAAACAAGTATATATTTTATGGACACAAGAATATTATTGTTTTTGGTGACGGGGTCTGCTAACATTAAAGCATCAGCTAAAATGAAGCGGGGGAAGCATATGCAGATCAATCAAGAAATTTTTATGCTGGTTGCGGAAGAAATGAGCATCAGCCGTGCTGCTCAAAGGGCTTGCGTCACCCAACAGTGTGTTAGCGACCATGTCAAACGTCTGGAGCAGCAACACAAAGTCAAGCTGTTCACCCGCCGTCCGCGCTTTCAGCTGACCGATGCAGGGCAGACCATGCTGCGCACCTTGCGCAATATGCAGGCGATGGAACGTACGATGAATGATAACCTTAAACGCTGGGCCCAGGGTACGAAAGGACACTTTACGCTGGGCATTGGCACCTCCAGAGCACGGGCGATTATGCCGCTGGTTTTGCCGGATTATGCGCAGCGGTTTCCCGAGGTGGAAATCGATGTGGTGATGGATGACACGGTTATGCTGACCGAAAAGCTGCGGCAGGGCAAGGTGGATCTGTTTGTGGGGGTCAACCCGGGGCATGATGCCGATTTTCATTTTGAACCGGTATGCGACGATGAAATCTGCCTTATTATCTCTGACAAACTGCTACGTGGCGCTTTTGGCGAAGACAGCCAAAGCGTGCTAAAGAAAAAGATTGATTTGAAGCAATGGACGCATGTGCCATTTTCTAACAATTTCAGCACCAGCACAGCCAGTAAAATGCTGATTGCCTTTTTAGACCGCAACCATATCGCGCTTAAAATTCCCTATCGCATTAGTGACACCGAAACGCAGATTACGCTTTGCGCCGCAGGCATGTGCGCCGCTTTTTGCCCGCGTATGCTGCTGCCTGTTGTCCAAACGCATAACCAACACTGCCCGCCGGAACAGTTAATTCACGTACTTTCTGTCAAAGGGCTCGACGAAAGGCTGCGAATTGAAGCGGTATCTTTGAATTCCGCTGATATGCCCAACTACGTGGCTGGATTTGTCCAAATGCTTCACCAGAAGGTTTCAGAGTTGGAACCACGTTTGTAAGATCTTCAATAGCACGGTCAAACAATTGTTTTTTGGGGAGCAGGCGCTCTCAGCACGCCATAAAATGCGCGTTTCACCAGTCAAAGAAACCTGATGAAACGCGCACATGGAACTTTTTAAATGATGTGGAATTAAATTGAACGCCTGTATCTGCGACGCCCAAGCGGAGCGAAATCGGAACAAAACCGCTTTCATCACCAACGACAGATTAATATTTGCTATGTTGATCCGCTATAAATGCGTTATCTGTTGTGTTTGTGTTGGGGACGGTAATAATTGTGGCATTATCAGCACTATCTCCATCGGCGGCGATTAGCTTAAAGCGGCCGATCTCCCGCTGCAAAGTCTGAGCCTGCGCTGACAACTCTTCACTTGCCGCGGAACTCTGCTCTGCGGTGGCTGCATTGGTCTGAACAACAGAGCTCACCTGAGACAGACCGTTGGTAATCTGCTCAATAGCCTGAGCTTGCTGTGTGGAAGCGGCGTCAATTTCCTGAATGGACTGCTCCATCAGTTTGGCCTTTGAGGCGACATCCTGCAAAATTGTTACTGTTTGGGCAGATAAATTTTCACCTTCTAAGATCGTGTCCACTGAATTTTGAATCAGCTCTGCGGTCTGCTTGGCCGCCTCCGCAGATTTGGCTGCCAGTGAGCGTACCTCGTCGGCGACCACGGCAAAGCCTTTGCCGGCTTCTCCAGCGCGGGCCGCTTCAATGGCGGCGTTTAGTGCGAGAATATTCGTCTGAAAGGCGATATCCTCAATGACCTTTGTGATGTTGGAAATCTTTTCAGATGCAGTACCGATCCTTTTCATGGCGTCATCTAGCTTATGCATATATGCGTTACTGTTATCGATGCCCTTACCGGCCAGTGCAACATATTCCGAAGCCTTCGTCACGTTGGTGACATTGTGTTCTGCTTGGTTAGCCACACCGGCAATAGAGGCGCTGAGTTGCTGAATGGTAGCGGCCTGCTCGGTGGCACCGGCGGCCAGTGCCTGCGCACCAGAAGCAACCTGTTCTGCGCCAGAGTTGACCTGATCGGCAGTTATTTTTATGAGACTTAACGTGTTGTTCAGGGAGCATGAGATGTTGTTAAAGGCATTTTCTATAGGCTTAAACTCGCCCGCATAGGTTTGTTCGAGTGAAATGCACATATTGCCCTGCGCCATTGATTCCAGCACCTGTGTAATCTCATGAATATAGCCAATATATTGGTTTAGCTGAATCACGGTGCGGTTGAGGGCCTGCCCCATCTGGCCGATCTCATCGCGCGTTGTGATCTCTGCCGAAATATCCAGCCTTCCGTCGGCTATTAAGTTTGCTGTCTCGGTGAGCTTTTTCATGGGTTTAATGATGCCCTTCGAAATGGATAGTATCATCACAACCAAAACCAAAACCGCAACAGCAAACATAGATAAGATGGTTCTCGTTATTCGATTATACGCCTGATAAAATTCGTTATCTGGCAGGCCTGTGGCAACGTTCCAACCAAAGTTGCCGACGGGACACACATAACCATGTACGGGAACCCCCTGAGAGACATAGCGCAGGTTACCCTCGGTTGAGGAAGAAAGTGCTGCTTTAATATTCTCCGAAAGGTCAATGTCTTTGATGTTTAGATTAATAAGCGCATTGTCTGGGTGATAGATAACCTGTCCGGAAGTCGAAATTAAAATATAGAACCCGGTGTTTCCCAATTTGTAACTGCCGATATCTTCTGTTAGGCCCGTTAATGAAAAATCGTAACCGACAGCGCCAATCAGCGTATTGCTGCCGGCCATATAAACGGGTGCGATAATGCTGACAATCTGAAGCTTTGTTGTAAAATCCTCATAAGGCTCGGTCATTATGGTGGTGCCCGCCTCTACCAATTCCTTATACCACGGACGCGTCGTAACGACATAATTTTCAGCGATAGAGCCGTTCGACAGCAAAAGCTGACTACTGTCAATATCGCATACCCAGACATCTATAATTGATTGTGCGTTAGACGCTTGGCTGGTTGCCAGCGTTTTGCTGATATCAGCATAGCCTTCTGCATCTTGAACGACGGCACCCCGATTTAAATTGGTGAAATAGCGTCTGAATTGTGCACTATCCGCAAGCTGGTTCACCCGATGACGATATTGGTCAAAATATCCTTCGATGTCCTTGGCGGCGTTTTGAGATTTCGTGCCCAGCTCTTGTTTAGTCATTTCTTCAATATTAAAGCGGACAAGGTTTAAAGTTGAAATACCAACTAAAGTAGCGGTTAAAAACACTGGAAGACCGATAAAAATTAAAATTTTGGCCATCAGGCTTTTAATCCCTTTTGGCTGCGCCACTGATGAATTGTTCCGAATTGGTTGTTTCTGCCCCTTATGTTTGAACATAGAAATGCCTCCTTTTATCTATTAATTTGATACTCAAAAAGACTGTTTGCCCGGTTGTTGATTCAAGCGGCTTGATGTGAC
>DATMYZ010000186.1:0-5922 GCA_035560675.1 Clostridia bacterium | reverse complement strand
ATAATTAGCGGGAACACCATTTTAAGATCGGTAAATAAAACGGGTTTCCCCAAGGGGGCATAAAAATGAAGCGATTCGACAAAACACAGAATATTGCGGAATACCTGTTTCATGAAGGAACCAATTACCGCAGCTATGATTTTCTGGGTGCGCACCTTGAAAAAGACGGATGTGTGTTTCGTGTCTGGGCACCAAATGCCACTCAGGTTTACGTCACGGGAGATTTCTGCGACTGGGAGCCCGACAAATACCTGGCTCGGCGCATCACCTCTGGTGGCGTCTTTGAGTGCATGATACCCGGTGTTAAGCAGTTTGACGCTTATAAGTACGTCATTGTGCCCAAACGAGGAGAAGCATTCCTAAAAGCCGACCCCTACGCTTTTCACAGTGAAACCCGCCCCGGGACAGCCTCTAAGGTTTATTCGCTTCCAGGCTACGAATGGAACGACGAGAACTGGATGGCGTCGCGCCGGGCACCTTATAAAGACCCTGTGAATATTTATGAGCTACATTTGGGCTCGTGGCGGCGCTACCCGGACGGCAACGTGATGGATTATCAGAAATTGGCTGGAGAGCTGATTCCATACATAAAAGAGATGGGCTACACCCACATAGAGTTGATGCCCATCAGCGAATATCCCTATGATAAATCCTGGGGTTATCAGGTGACGGGATATTTTTCGCCCTCTTCCCGCTATGGAACACCCAAAGAGCTGATGGCTTTTGTAGATGCCTGCCATCAGGCGAACATCGGCGTGCTGCTTGACTGGGTGCCGGCACATTTTCCAAAAGATGCGCATGGCCTGTATGAATTTGATGGCACCTGCTGTTATGAATACGCCGATCCTATTATGCGTGAACATATGGATTGGAACACGCGGATTTTTGATTATGGGAAAAGCGAGGTGCGTAGCTTTCTGATCTCCAGCGCCTGCTACTGGCTGGAGCAGTACCATATGGACGGGCTGCGGGTTGATGCGGTGGCTTCCATGCTGTATCTGGATTACGGGCGCAAGCCGGGGGAATGGAAGCCCAACCGCTTTGGCGGCAACGGCAATCTGGAAGCGGCGGAATTTGTAAAAGCGCTAAATGCCAGAGCGTTTCTTGAGTTCACGGGCATTATGATGATTGCCGAAGAATCTACCTCGTGGCCAATGGTGACCGGCCCGGTGGACAAGGGGGGACTAGGCTTTAACTATAAATGGAACATGGGCTGGATGAATGATTCCCTGCATTATATGGCAACTGACCCGTTTTTTCGCAAGTATGAGCAGAATAAACTCACCTTTCCTTTAACCTATGCTTTTTCCGAAAACTATGTGCTTCCGCTGTCTCATGACGAGGTGGTTCACGGAAAACGCTCTCTCATCGGCAAAATGCCGGGGGAATATCACGATCAGTTTGCTAACCTGAGGGCCTATTTGTGCTATATGTACGCGCATCCAGGCAAAAAGCTGGTCTTTATGGGCACCGAGCTTGCCCAGTTTAAAGAGTGGAACGAGGATACAGAACTTGACTGGTGTTTACTGGAATTTGATAAACATCGGCAGCATAAGGATTTTGTAAAGCAGCTTAATCGGTTTTACCGCAGCCAGCCCACTCTGTGGCAGAATGATCACTCCTGGGAGGGGTTTAAGTGGATCAGCATAGACGACGCTGAAAATAATATCCTTGCATTTATGAGGATGGACAATGCGGGAAATAAAATGCTGGTTGCCTGCAATTTTTCATCCCTGACCCGTGTAGATTATAAACTGGGTGTACCCAACCGGGGCTATTATACCGAGATTTTTTCTTCAGACTGTGCGGAATATGGTGGGGTGGGAAGGCCAAACGGACGATGCATGGCGAAAAAGGGTGAACTTCACAGCTTTAAGCAGCATATTTGTTTGACACTCCCGGCCTTTTCCACCATTTTTCTCTATAAGCCGGGACTAAAATCAAAAAGTGTGCACTGAAAAGCAACGGATCTAACGCAAATATACAAACAGAAAGGATGATCTAAACGATGGTCATTAAAAAAGAAATGATCGCCATGCTGCTTGCGGGCGGCCAGGGGAACCGGCTCCATATCCTGACAAGAGAAAGGGCAAAACCCGCCGTTCCCTTTGGCGGAAAATATCGCATTATTGACTTTACGTTATCCAACTGCTCTAATTCGGGAATTGACACCGTCGGCGTGCTCACCCAGTATAAACCGCTGGATCTGAACGCCTACATAGGTAATGGCCAGCCGTGGGATCTGGACAGGCTCAACGGGGGTGTGCATATTCTTCCGCCCTACGTTTCGGGCGAAGCGAGCCAGTGGTATGCGGGGACAGCAAACGCGATTTATCAGAATATGAATTTTATTGAACGGTATCATCCGGAGTATGTGCTGATACTCTCAGGCGACCACATTTACAAGATGGACTACCGCAATATGCTGGCTTTTCACAAAGAAAAGAACGCCGATATCACCATCGCGGTTCTGGAGGTACCCATAGAGGAGGCCAGCCGCTTCGGAATTATGAACACCCGAGAGGATTTTTCGGTCTACGAGTTTGAAGAGAAGCCAAAGCAGCCCAAATCGACCAAGGCATCAATGGGTATCTACATATTCACATGGGAAAAGCTGCGCCGTTATCTGACGGAGGATGAAGCCGACGAAACCTCCGCCAAGGATTTTGGCCAAAATATCATACCCGCTATGATCAATAATAACGAGCGGGTGTTCGCCTATCCCTTTCAGGGATATTGGAAGGATGTGGGCACCATTGACTCGCTGTGGGAAGCCAATATGGACCTTCTGAATCCGAATTTGCCGTTGAATCTGAGCGATCCCCTCTGGCGCATCTATTCCCGCCACGCGACAACTCGGCCGCAGTATGTGGGGCATGATGCGACCATTGTCAACTCCATGATGACGGAAGGCTGCGAAATGAACGGGCGCCTCAATTTCAGTGTGCTCTTTTCTGGTGTTGAGATGGATCAAGGGGCTTGTGCAGAATATTCTGTGCTGATGAAAAATGTCCGCATCGGCAAAGACGCTAAGGTGCGCTATGCTATTCTGGCGGACGATGTCGTCGTTGAAGATGGCGCGGTGGTCGGCGCTTCCCCAGAAGACTATCCCAACCGTGAGGAATGGGGCATTGCCGTGGTGGGAGAGGGTGCGGTCATCAAAAGTGGGCAGGTCGTATTGCCAAAGCAAATGATTTCGGCGGTGGAAAAATAAAGGAGATGATCAGATGAATGCCTTCTGCATTTTATTCAGCGATTCTTTTGAAGAGGATACCGTCAGCGTTCTGACAAAAAAACGCACGCTGGGCTCACTGCCCTTCGGCGGACGGTACAGGCTGATTGATTTTATGCTGTCTAATCTGGTTCACGCGTCGGTGCCTGAGGTGGCTGTGGTGGCCCGCAACCACTATTCTTCGCTGGCCGACCATCTTGGCAGCGGAAAGGACTGGGATCTCAGCCGGAAAAATGGGGGTATCAAGCTGCTGACCCCTTTCATGAATGAATCCGGTTACCACTATCAGAACCGGTTTGAGGCGCTTTCGGGTTTTAATACCTATCTGACCCGACTACTTCCAGAATATGCTATTGTGGCCGACGCCAATCTGGTTTGTACGGTAGACCTGAGAGATTTGCTCAAGCAGCATATGGAGTCTGGCGCAGATTTAACGGTCGTGTGCAGCGAAGGGCGGCCGCGTCAGGGCGACACGGAGGTTTCGGTAGGGGAGGACGGCATTATTTATGACGCCCGATGCCATACTGGCAGCAGGGACAGCAATGCCATACTGTTGAGGAAAATTTTTATCATGAAAAAGTCAGTGTTGCTGGATCTGGTGGATCAAGGCACGACCTATGGCTGGTCAGATCTTTCTCGCGATTTTATAGCTAAGAAATTTTCAAGCCACAGGCTTTATGCCTATCGGTATCAGGGCTATTTCGCCGCAATCCGTACACTTCAGGATTATTACGTCACCAGTATGGATTTGCTGAATGCCGGTGTCCGCCGGGAGCTGCTGGGCTCCGAGACGCATATTCTCACCAAAATTAAGGATACAGTCCCCACCATGTATGGGGATTATGGGCAGATAGCTAACAGCCTGGTTGCCGATGGCTGCCGCATAGAAGGCACCGTGGAAAACAGCATTTTGTTTCGGGATGTCCGCATCGGAAGAGACGTTGTCGTGCGCAACTCTATCGTGATGCAGGGCTGCATTCTAGAAGGGGAGGCTACCCTGTCAAACACCATTCTTGATAAGGACGTGCGGGTCACGAAGGGTCACAGCTTGAGCGGCGGAGAAAGTTATCCCTTTGTCGTCGAAAAAAGCTCGGTGGTTTGAGCGCAGCCCCAACGAATGATTGCAAAAAAGGTGGGCTAAACATGCAAAAAATACTATTTGCGGCGGCCGAGGCCCTGCCGTTTATCAAAGTAGGTGGACTGGGTGATGTCATGGGTTCACTGCCCGTCGCCCTGAACACACAGGGAATGGACGCCAGAGTGGTACTGCCGCTATATGCGCAAATTCCAGAGCAGCTGCGCCGAGAATTGGTCTTTGTGACCGGCATTGGCGTCCAGGTTGGCTGGCGAGTGAGCCATTGCGGTATCTTTAAGGGCGATTACGGCGGTGTGACCTATTATTTGTTGGACAACGAGCAGTATTTCAGGCGCCCCGCCGTATATGGAGAATTTGATGACGCAGAGCGCTTTGCATTTTTCTCAAAGGCGGTGCTGGAAATCTTGCCACACATCGGCTTTTGCCCTGATGTGATCAACGTCAACGATTGGCATACAGCGCTGGTGCCTATATATTTGAATGCTTTCTACCGAAGCGAAAAAGGGTATGAAAATATTCGCACGGTACTCTCGATTCACAACATTGAGTTTCAAGGGAAATATGATCCCTATATACTGGGCAGCGTGTTCGGGCTGGATGTGGCGTTTCGTGAATTGTTAATGTATGACGGCTGTCTGAATATTCTAAAGGGCGGCATCGAAAGTGCTGACGCGATTATAACCGTGAGTGAAAGCTACGCGCAGGAAATTCTAGAACCCTTTTATTCCTCGGGACTGCATCATATTTTGCAGGCCCGGAAAGAGAAACTGGTCGGTATTGTCAACGGTATTGATACCGAACTGTTTAACCCCAAAACCGACAAGAATATCGCCTGCGGATATGATCTGGAAACCCTGCGGTTTAAGGCCATCAATAAACGCGCCTTGCAAAAAGAAATGGATCTGCCGCAAAATTCCGGCGTACCGCTCGTCGGTATGGTCACGCGGCTGACACCTCAGAAGGGGCTGGGCCTTATTGCTAAAGCGATGGATGCTATTTCGGCAATGGATATGCAGCTTGTGGTGCTTGGCGCGGGTGACTTGGAATTCGAAGCGATGATGCGGGACTGGAGTGCCCGCGCAGGTGATAAAATCCATTGCTCTATTGGATTTTCTTCGACGTTGGCCTCCCGTGTATATGCCGGAGCCGATCTGTTTTTCATGCCGTCCCGTTCGGAGCCGTGCGGTTTGGCTCAGATGATCGCCATGCGCTACGGCACGGTTCCGGTGGTTCACGCAGTGGGAGGGCTAAAGGATACGGTGTCGCCCTTTAACCCAGAAACGGGCGAGGGGAGCGGTATTACGTTCCTGTCTTATGAGGTCTGGGATATGCTGGACGCGCTACAACGAGCTTTGGCGCTTTATCAGCAAAAGGCACTATGGCGGGTGGTGCGTAAAAACTGCATGAGCCGCGATTTTTCTTGGCAGAATTCGGCGCAAAGGTATCTGGATGTATACCGTGGGCTGACTCACCATCAGAAAGCTTGAGCCTGTTTTTTAGCTGTTGCCGAGATATGAACAGATGATTTCAACAGCAGGTAGATATATCGGAAGAAATAGCATGGAATCAATTGCCAGAAAAGCCCGCACGCTTC
>DATMYZ010000185.1:0-3184 GCA_035560675.1 Clostridia bacterium | reverse complement strand
TTACATATTGAGCTTATCATACTCGGAGGTGCGTAAATGAAGGAAAATTTCCAAGCGGCGTTAAATGTTATCGACAAGCAAGCAGAAACGTTTTGCGCTTTGAGCGACGCTATTTGGGAAACCCCCGAAACGGCTTTTTCAGAATTCGCTTCATCAAAAGCGTTAATAGATGCCCTGAAAGCCTTCGGGTTTTCAGTTACTGAGAAGGTGGCTGGCATTGAGACCGCTTTTTCTGCAAGGTATGGCTCTGGAAAGCCTGTCTTGGCAATTTTGGGCGAATTTGATGCGCTATCTGGTTTGAGCCAAAAGGCGGGTTCTGCCGAAAAGAAGGCAATTGAGCCCGGTGAGCCGGGTCATGGCTGCGGTCATAACCTTTTGGGAGTCGGATCGTTGGCGGCCGCAGTTGCTATCCGCGAATATCTTAAAGAAAATAACTGCACCGGCACGGTGATCTATTATGGTTGCCCCGGCGAAGAGGGCGGCTCTGGCAAAGCGTTTATGGCCAGGGACGGCATTTTTGACGAACTTGACTGCGCATTGACTTGGCACCCATGGGATATAAATACCGTAAGCAACGAGACCTCGCTCGCAAACTATCAGGTAGCCTATCGATTTAAAGGTATTAGTTCGCATGCGGCGGCAACACCTCATCTGGGGCGCAGTGCTTTGGACGCCGTTGAGCTTATGAACGTTGGCGTGCAGTTTCTGCGTGAGCATATCATTGAAAAAGCGCGGATACATTATGCTATTACCAACACGGGCGGCTTTTCACCAAATGTGGTTCAGCCTGAGGCTGAGGTACTTTATTTGATTCGCGCGCCTAAAAACCAGCAGGTTCAGGCGATTTTTGAGCGGGTGAATAAAATAGCGCAGGGTGCGGCACTAATGACTGAGACGACTATGGAATATGATTTTATTAAGGCGTGTTCCAATATGGTTGTCAACTCAGTGCTGTTGGAGGTGTGCCAGCAATCGTTTGAAGAGCTTGCACCTCCATCTTTCACCGATGAGGAAATTGCGTTTGCCAAGCAGATTATTAAGAGCTATGAGAATCCGTCTAATCCTTATGAAGCGCAAATGACGCGCTACAGTAACGAGGATCAGGCGTTCTTGCGCAGTCAGATGGATAAATCTATTTTTGATTTTATTGCGCCGCCCGCAGTTGTTGAAGGATTTATGGGCGGCTCTACCGATGTGGGAGATGTCAGCTGGGTATGCCCCACCGCGCAGATTTTTACGACTACAAAAGCGGCGCTGACTCCTGCACATTCCTGGCAACAGGTAGCGCAGGGCAAGAGTACCGTGGCACATAAGGGAATGCTTTATGCCGGCAAAGTGATTGCCGCGACGGCCATTAAACTGATTGAGCAGCCGACGTTGATAGAAAGGGCGAAGGCCGAGCACAAAAAGCGGCTTAACTGCGAAAGCTATCACTGTGCGATTCCAAAGAATGTAAAGCCCCGGGCTATTGCTCCTAAAAAGTAAGTAGAGACTTGCAAAAATGGTTCTTATGTCGCCTTTTATGTGATGCAACACAAAAAGAATTGCGACATATCATAATTATTTTATAAGGAGGATTTCTCTATGAGCGCATCTACCCCTGCTGCCCAGAAAAAGAGTGCGGTTGACCGCTTTCTCGATGGTATTGAGAGAGTCTGCAACAAACTGCCGCCGCCCGCAATCCTGTTCTTTTGGTTGTTCATGATTGTAGCTGTTATCGGTGCCATTTTCACCGTTGCTGGCGTCAGTATGGTCAACCCGGCAACCAAAGAAGCGGTTGCTTCTCAGAATCTGTTTTCTGCGGCCGGTATTCAGTGGATTCTTGACAACCTTGTCAAGAACTTTACCGGATTTGCACCTCTTGGTCTTGTTATCACGATGACCCTTGCAATTGGCATGTGTGAAGAGTCAGGTATGATTTTGGCTATGCTACGCAACAGTCTGCGTAACGTTCCCGCCGCGATTGTTCCTTATGCAATTGCTTTTGTAGGCACCGTCGGCAACATCGCTTCCGATACTGCGATGGTTATCATCCCGCCAATGGCTGCAATTATTTATTTAGGCGTACATAAACACCCTATCGTTGGGATGATTGCAGGCTACGCGGGTGCACAGGCAGGCTTTACAGCCAACCTGATGATTGCCGGTACCGACTCGTTGCTGCAAGGTCTGACTAACGAGGCAATTAAGGGATTTTTGCCCAATTCAACCTTTACCGTCGACGTCACCTGCAACTGGTTCTTTATGTTTGTTTCCACGTTCCTTTGCTCTGTTGTTATTGGTCTGACCTGCGAAAAGCTCGTTGAGCCCCGCTTTGGAAAGTACGAAGGTGTAAGTGGCGGCAAACTGGAAGAGGTAACTCCGCTTGAAAAGAAGGGCCTGAATGCCGCAGGCATTGCTGCGCTGCTTTATATTGCGCTAATTCTGGTTGGATTCTTCTTCGGGCCTCTTGCCAAGGTCAGCGCAGACGGCAGCCGCGCGTTTGTGGGGTCTCCTCTGCTTGCTGGTCTGATTCCGATCTTATTCTTCTTCTTTAGTATTCCCGGTATTGTTTATGGCTACACCACAAAGAACTTTAAAAACACGACCGATGTTAACAAGGCCATGGTTAAGCAGATGAGTGCAATGGGCGGTTATGTCACGTTCTGTTTCTTCTGTGGACAGTTCAACTCGTTATTTAACTGGACAAAACTTGGCACCATGCTGGCTATTTCGGGTGCCGAGTTCCTTCAGAAAGTGGGCTTTACCGGTATTCCGATGTTTGTCAGCTTTATCTTCCTGTGCGCATTTGTTAACCTCTTCGTATCCTCCGGTTCTGCGAAGTGGGCAATTTTTGCACCGATCTTTGTCCCTATGTTCATGATGTTAGGCATTCACCCCGGCTTCACGCAGGTCATGTACCGTCTGGGTGATTCTCCATCTAACTGCTTCACGCCTATGACCCCCTATATCTGGATGGTTCTTAGTGTGGCACAGGCCAAGTATGACAAGGACATTAAGATTGGTACGTTGGTTTCCAACCTGATTCCGATTGCTGTTATTCTGCAGATTGTCTGGATCATTTTCTTCATTATCTGGTATCTCACCGGTTTGCCCATCGGCCCTGGTGTAACGCATGTTCTACCCGCCGGTATTCTTTAAGAGCTAACTTGACGCAGTACGCTTAAAGCAGTATGATTTAAAT
>DATMYZ010000184.1:0-3354 GCA_035560675.1 Clostridia bacterium | reverse complement strand
GTGGCCAGCCGCGAAATTCCCGCCATCAAAAAGGCGGGCGGTGACGTTTCTGCCGTCATGGCCGAGATGAAAGAGATTGCCGCCAAGGTTGGCGAGCTGGATCAGCAGCTTTCCGCACTCGAAGCAAAGCAGCGCGATCTGGCGCTTTCGATTCCGAACATTCCCCACGCAAGTGTGCCTGTGGGCAAGGATGACAGCGAAAACGTTGAGATTCGCCGCTGGGGCACCCCCACCGAGTTCCCTTTTGAGCCGAAGGCTCACTGGGATATCGGCGCTGATCTTAATATTCTCGACCCTGAGCGTGCCGGAAAAGTGACCGGTAAGCGTTTTCATTTCTATCGCGGACTCGGCGCACGACTGGAGCGCGCCATTATTAACTATTTCCTCAATACCCACACCGCCAATGGCTACGTTGAAATTCTGCCCCCCTTTATGGCCAACCGCGCCTCAATGACCGGCACCGGCCAACTTCCCAAGTTTGAGGAAGATATGTTTAAGCTTGAGGGGCTGGAATATTTCCTCATTCCTACCGCAGAGGTACCTGTAACCAATCTGCATCGTGACGAAATCCTTTCGGGCAGTGAGCTGCCTATTAAATATTGCGCCTATTCCGCCTGCTTCCGTGCCGAGGCCGGTTCTGCCGGGCGCGATACCCGTGGCCTGATTCGGCAGCATCAGTTTAACAAAGTTGAACTTGTTAAGTTTGCCGATCCTGCCACCAGCTATGACGAACTGGAAGAGCTGACCCACGAGGCTGAGCTGGTACTGCAGGGCTTAGGACTGCCCTACCGCGTTGTGGCGCTGTCCTCTGGCGACTTGGGCTTTTCTTCGGCCAAGACCTATGACATAGAGGTCTGGATGCCCTCTTACGGCCGCTATGTCGAGATTTCGTCCTGCTCTAATTTTGAAGATTTTCAGGCGCGCCGTCTTGCCTGCCGTTTTAAATATGACAAAAACGACAAAGCCCAGCTGGTCCACACACTGAACGGCTCGGGGGTTGCAGTGGGCCGCACAGTAGCTGCTATTCTCGAAAACTTCCAGAACGGTGACGGATCGGTCACCATTCCGGAGGCACTTCGCCCCTTGATGGGCGTTGACAAAATTATAAAGTAATGGCGCGTTATTCGTACAGCCGAGCACATGTCATACCTATTTATGACTGCGACCTGTTTTGCCGGCTGCGGCCCTCTGCCATGCTGCAGTATATTCAGTCGGTCGCAGGAGAACATCTCGACGCGCTTGGCCTGACTTATCATCGTCTTTACGACGAGGGCTTTGTTTTCGTTGTTGCCGGCACAGCGCTTAAAGTGCACCGCGCACCGGCTGTCGGCGAACATATTGTTATTAGCACCGCGCCCTTCACCGGGCGCGGTGCTAATATGCTACGTGAAACGGTGCTGCATGACACCTCTGGCGCTTTGCTGGCCGAGTGCCAGACCAACTGGGCGCTGATTGATTCGCGCACCAGCCGTTTGCTGCGTGCTTCTGGCTTTCCGTACACATTGCCGATGCTTGAGGGCGAGTGGACTCCGTTTTTTGATCCCACTCGCATTCGCATCCATCCCCACGACGGGCTGGGCGACAGCGTTGAGCGCATTGTCCGCATTTCGGATCTTGACCAAAACCTGCATATGAATAACACCGTCTATGCCGACATTCTCACCGATTGTTTCGGCGACGCTTACATCGACAGCTGCGGAATTGACACCTTGTTTTTGCGCTATCATCTGCAAGCTAAGCTACACGACCGTCTGACGTTAAAATACGGTTGTGACGGCCAACTGTTTGTGGTGAGCGCACACCGCGGCGAAAAGAAATGCTTTGAGGGCGCTTTTTCTCTCAAACCCCTTGAAACCGTTTAGAACAGGTGCTAGAATAAACAAAATATTTTGAAACAGCACTGATGACTGAGAGGAGAGAAATATGCTCAATATTGACTACAACAGCAAGTTTGTAAGCGAGGGGCTGACATTTGACGATGTCCTGCTCGTTCCGGCTTACTCAGATGTCATTCCGCGCGATATCGACCTGCACACTGTGCTGGCCAGAGACATCATATTAAACACCCCCATTATTACGGCGGCTATGGATACCGTCACCACCTCTTCGATGGCGATTGCCATTGCACGTGAGGGTGGCATTGGCGTCATCCACAAAAACATGTCTATTGAGGAACAGGTCGGCGAGGTCGACAAGGTCAAGCGCTCTGAAAACGGCGTTATCGTTAACCCCTTCTACCTGTCGCCCGAACATTATGTCACTGATGCCGACCGGCTCATGGGGCGTTATAAAATTTCTGGTGTGCCAATCTGCGATGCCGATATGCATCTGGTTGGCATTATTACCAACCGTGACCTTCGCTTCTTAAAAGATTTCGATGTGCCCATCAAAGATGTCATGACCAAGGACGGGTTGATTACTGCGTCGGTGGGTACAACGCTTGAGCAGGCGCAATCCATTTTGTCGAAATACAAAATTGAAAAATTACCCATCGTAGACAACGACTACAAGCTCAAGGGCCTTATCACCATCAAGGATATTGAAAAGGCCGTGCGCTACCCCAATTCTGCGCGCGACAAAGGTGGCCGACTGCTTTGTGCTGCCGCCATCGGCGTTACAGCCAATGTGCTTGAACGCGCCGAAGCGCTTGTAGATGCCCAGGTAGACGTGCTGGTGCTCGATTCTGCCCACGGCCACAGCAAGAACATTATTGACTGCGTTAGAAAAGTGCGCGATGCTTTCCCCCAGGTCGCCATCGTTGCCGGTAATATCGCCACCGCCGAGGGAGCTGAAGCACTTATTGATGCTGGCGCCGACTGCATTAAGATCGGCATCGGCCCCGGCTCTATCTGCACCACCCGCGTGGTCGCAGGCTGCGGCGTTCCGCAGATTTCGGCCGTTTATAACGCTTGCTGTGCTGCTGCAAAGCGGGGCATTCCCACCATTGCCGACGGCGGCATTAAATACTCCGGCGATATTGTCAAGGCGCTTGCCGCCGGTGCCAATGTTGTCATGCTTGGTAGCCTTTTGGCAGGTTGTGCTGAGTCGCCCGGCGAGACCGAAATTTATCAGGGCAGAAACTTTAAGGTTTACCGCGGTATGGGCTCGCTAGCTGCGATGGAAAAGGGATCAAAGGATCGCTACTTTCAAGAGGACTCTCGCAAGCTTGTGCCCGAGGGTGTCGAGGGTCGCGTGCCCTACAAGGGCCCGCTGTCCGACACGGTGTACCAGCTAATCGGCGGCGTTCGTTCCGGCATGGGCTATACCGGCTGCAAAACCATCCCTGAGCTGCATGAAAAGGCTCAGTTTGTCCGCATCACCGGCGCAGGCCTTAAAGAGAGCCATCCTCATGAC
>DATMYZ010000183.1:0-2078 GCA_035560675.1 Clostridia bacterium | reverse complement strand
GCTTGGTACAGTTGGGTATCTAAGACTGTTTTGCGAATTTCCGACTGGAAAACGGGAGAAATTTATATTGAAGTACCAGCCAAGGCGGGTGACAATCTGTTTTTTGGTTGGATGCATTCGCTTGAGAGAATACCTTGGAACGAATATTATCACATTACATCCGACGGCACTTTAGTCCTTGATACCATCAGTTTTCCGGCATTCGGGGCGGGTATTCCCGAAAATAAGGGCAAGACCTGCCGCGTTGAAAACGGGCTGATCTATATGGACGATATCGGGCAGGAATTTGACGAATTTGTTTGGATTAATTCGCACTACGCCGTCCGCGACATCAAGCTGAACGGAACGTTGATTACAAGCGGCGAGCACCTGCCGGAGCACACCCGGCTCAGACTTAAAATCGAAAGGAGATTTTTCAATGAAAAATAAAATCCCCGAAGATAAAAAAATAGATATTGCCGACGATATTTTAGATATCCCTACCGACGGCCAACTCAACGAACAACAGCAGGAACTTATTGAATCTCTCGATAAGGAATCTGCAACCAGAAAGCTTGGCGGAGCCGTTGGCAAGGCGCTTTATGGCTTGGCGGTCATCGTTTCACTTTATCATCTTTATACGGCGGCTTTTGGCCCACCTCTGACACTCAAGCACCGCTCGCTGCATGTGGCGATGATGTTGGCGTTGACTTTCATCATGTATCCGCTTTCCTCTAAGTCTAAATATAAAAGAAGCGTTGCCTGGTATGACTGGATTTTAGCTGC
Source organism: Clostridia bacterium (assembly GCA_035560675.1). Lineage (GTDB taxonomy): Bacteria > Bacillota > Clostridia > Oscillospirales > Ruminococcaceae > Yanshouia. Next base: position 1,313 of record DATMYZ010000183.1, on the reverse strand, counting down.
GCTGTCCTGTGCTGCACCCATCTACATCTGGACGCAGTTTGTCGGTGTGGTTGAACGTGCTGGTAATCCCAACCGCATGGATTTTATGATGGCAACCCTGCTGGTTGTATTGGTGCTGGAAGCAGCCCGGCGTTGCGGCGGTTGGGCACTGCCAATTTTAAGTCTGATCTTTATTGCCTATGGTTTGTGGGGACGCAGCCTGCCGGGGATGTTTACACATCGCGGTTACACCTGGGCGTCGCTTTCTAACCATTTCTTTGCAAATACCGAAGGTATCTATGGCACTTCTGTTAGCGTTGCCTCAAGCTATATTTTCCTGTTCATTCTCTTCGGTGCGGTGATGAACAAGTCGGGTATGGGCAAGTTTTTCAATGATATTTCGTTGGCACTGGCCGGACATACCAAGGGTGGCCCCGCCAAGGTATCGGTTATCGCTTCGGGTTTGCTGGGCTCTATCAATGGCTCGGCGGTTGCTAATGTTGTGACCACAGGCGCGTTTACCATTCCACTGATGAAAAAGACCGGCTATTCCGCCGAATTTGCTGGTGCCGTGGAGTCTTCAGCTTCGGTTGGCGGTCAGCTTCTGCCGCCAGTTATGGGTGCTGCGGCGTTTATTATGGCTGAAATGCTGGGTGTAAAATATTCAGAAATTATCGTTTGTGCGGCTGTTCCAGCTCTTCTTTACTACGCCGGCATTTTGGTACAAGTGCAGCTTCGCGCTTCAAAGGACGGCCTGATGGGTATTCCCAAAGATAAGCTGCCCCGTGCGGGCGACATCATGAAGGAGCAGGGACATTTGCTTTTGCCGATAGTATTCTTGCTGTTCATGTTGTTCTTCTCTGGCACGACAGTTATCTATTCAGCATTTTACACCATTATTGTGACAATACTGGTGTCCATGCTTAGAAAATCCACCCGCATGAGCGGTAAGGATATTATTGATTCGCTGGCGGAGGGTGCCAAGTCGACTGTGGCAGTTGCCGTTGCCTGTGCGTGCGTCGGTATGATTATCGGCGTATTTTCTAAAACAGGTTTTGGCTTGAATATGGCAAATGCCATTATTGCACTTGGCGGCCATAATTTGATCTTTACACTGGTCTTTTCAATGATTACCTGTATGATCCTTGGTATGGGTCTGCCCTCTATTCCGGCATACATCATCACAGCAACCATTGCTGCGCCTGCGCTTGCGAAGCTTGGCGTCTCTGAGATGGCGGCGCACTTGTTCTCTTTCTATTTTGCGATGTTTGCAAATATTACGCCCCCTGTCGCACTGGCCGCGTTTGCGGCTGCGGGGCTATCGGGTGGTAATG
>DATMYZ010000182.1:0-2129 GCA_035560675.1 Clostridia bacterium | reverse complement strand
TTATAATACATAACAAACTCCCTTCCGCCGCTGCGCCAGCACAATTGTATGACAAGTTTTCATCCTGCGCAGCCAGGCTGATGAAAGCTCTTTATGCGCAGCAAAAAACAGTGCTTCAAGGTTTATATTCTATGCGCATTATCATGTTGTAATAACTGTTTTGCGGCTGTGCCCTACTAAATAGCGGGTACGGCCGCTATACAAAAACCGGGTTTTATGGATAACTATGCTATTTTAGTATTATATCGTTTTACACACAAAATATCAATTGCCAGACTTTTTTTAACATCTTTTTCGCCTTTGCTGCGTATAATGGTAGAAGCTATTTTAAAAGGAGACATCAACCATGGAACAAAATGAAAGCGATTGTGATGTAATGTTAAGTTTTTTGGAATGGTTCGAAGTACAGGGCGATATTGATGATTTTGTATTTTATGGCCAGGTCGCTCTAACAAGTGAAAAGTAAGCCCGGGCAGAAGCCACTTTCTGCCCGGGTTCGCTTTTAGTTCGAATACGGTGCAAAGTGATGTTGTCACTGTGCTTTGCACCGTTCTATAAAAATGCTGAACAATGGCCCTGAATCGGGCCCATGGTGCAAAAAGCGGTTGATACCAGTCATGCGCTCAGGGTGCCATTGCACCGCCGATATCGGCAGCAAAATATGTTCCATCGCCTCGACAACCTCGCCGCAGGTGGCGGTACAGACAAAGCCCTCCGCAAGCGCCTTGACCGACTGGTGATGATAGCTGTTGGTCAGCATTCGGCTACCGTAAAGCTGTTGTAGCTGTGAACCTGGCATCAGCTCAGTCATGTGTACGCAGTCGTGCGGTTTGTCGCCCCCGCTGTGGACAAGCCCTAGCTGGCTGGGCAGGTCCTGCCACAGAGAACCACCAAAATAGCAATTAATAATCTGAATGCCGCGGCAAATGCCAAATACCGGTTTGTTAGCCTTAACAAAATGCTCCAGCAACTTGTATTCCATCGCGTCGCGCTGAGAATCGATGTTGCCGCATTCGGGCAGTTTTTCTTCACCGTAGAGCGAAGGATCGATATCCGGCCCGCCGGTAATAAGCAGCCCGTGGCTAAAACCGACTAAATCCTTCGCCAGCTCACCGTTATCCAGCGGCAGCAGCGGTATTCCACCCGCGCGAGTAACGGCATCGGCGTAGCTCTGATAGAGGTATCTGCGATTTTGCCCGTTCTGGGATAATTCATACCCCGCGGTCAGTAAGATTAATGGTTTCATATATGTCCCTCCGGCAGCACGGCGGCAATATAATGTATAGGCAGACCCATATCACGAAACATGCGCTCGTGCTCTGTCATAATGGCTGACGCCTCGTGCGAGGCGGGCAGATCGACTATGTGCTCCACCACCTTAAACCCACATTCGGCAAGGTATTCGCCTGTAGCGTCAAACAGAGTGTCATCGTCGGTTTTAAACAGGAGCTCATGCCAGGGCAGTAAAAAATTTTTATAGAGCGCCAGCTGTCTAGGGTGCGTGAGCCGATGCTTAAAATCGCGCTTTTTGGGCCACGGATTGCAAAAGTTGATGTAAATTCTCGCTATATGGTCCTCCTGAGCGAGCATTTGGTCAATCCATTCTATGTTGTGTGCTGCAAAACGGAGATTATCCACCGCGCGGTCGCCCTCGGAATAGACCCGCTCGGCGTTGCGCTTGGCAAGCCCAAGCACCTCACTTTTAAGATCGACAGCCAAAAAGTTGATATCAGGGTTTTCAAATGCCTTTTGTGCAATAAAGCCGCCCTTACCGCAACCCAGTTCCAGATGCAGCGGCTGCTGCCGGTCAAACGCCTCGCTCCAACGTCCGCGCTGGTCGTCGGGCCGGTCTATAACAAACGGACTCTCAGCCAGCTCGGGCCGGGCCCATAATTTTCTTCTAATTCGCATTTGCATCCTCCATGCCAAAGCACCTTTAGTGGTAATAGTATATAGCAAACCCTTTGCCGACGCAAGGGGTTTTAGCTTGTCGAAAAAAGCCCGTCGCGCTTCCTGTTTTATGTGTTATTTCCCTTATTTTATACCGGGCAACTGCTGCCTGCCTGTTTTTTAAAACCTCTTGAGTCGCCCGAATACAGCCGCCTGCCTACGTTTTACACATAAAAACG
>DATMYZ010000181.1:0-3776 GCA_035560675.1 Clostridia bacterium | reverse complement strand
ATATTATTGATAATCCGATAAAAAATTTGGACAGACCTGCGACAAAACGCACGCTGCCCAAATATTTGACGTTGGATGAAAGCACCGAACTGCTTGAAATAGCTGATTTAAAAAATAGCGCCCGTGATTATTGTATGTTGACCTTATTTTTAAACTGCGGTATGCGTCTATCTGAATTGGTTGCCATAAATCGAACAGACGTTCGAGATGATAATACATTAAAACTGCTGGGCAAGGGCAACAAAGAGCGCATCGTTTACCTCAACGAAGCCTGCCTGGATGCAATAAATACCTATCTTGAGGACTCCAAGAAGCTTAAACGCAAGGACGACGCACTTTTTACAGGTCAAAACGGACATCGGCTCTCTCCACGACGGGTTGAGCAGATTATCGGCGAATGCCTCAAAAATGCTGGCTTATCCGACAAAGGCTACACGCCACACAAACTACGCCACACCGCAGCAACACTGATGTATCGCTATGGAAATGTCGATGTGCGTATATTAAAAGAAATTTTAGGTCATTCAAACTTGGCTACAACCGAAATATATACCCATGTTTCGAGTCAGCAGCTCGAACATGCTGCCGATAGCTCTCCCCTTGCGCAAAAAAAGCGCGCAAAAAAGGCAAAGGACGACGGCCATTCTTCAACGGAATAGCGCATAGCTATAGGCCTCCAAAGCGGCACCGGCGATTAAGAACATACCGTAAAGTACCATTTTGCCGCAAAATACGCCTGGTGACATGCTGGCGCTACCCCGCTGCTGCGGCGTGATTGATTGCCAAAAATACTGGCTGAGCTGCATGGCGTCACAGCAACAGAACATAATGGTTACGGTAGAAATCATGAGATTCGGTAGCAGAAAAACAGAGATATACCGCATGGCTGCATCAGGATAGCAAGTTAGCAACCCACTGGCCAAAACGCCATAGCCCATTCCCTTTACGCAAGGCGTCAATGCGATAATTGGCGCCGAAACTGCGCAAAATCCGCATATTAGCAAAATAAACCACGCTGCGGCATTTGGCGTGAGGGCACTGAAAAAAGTCTGCATCATCGACTGGTTTTCTCGGCTTAAGACAAACTGCTTTAATATTTGGGTTACGCCTTCAAAATTGCCGATACCCAGCCAAACTGACGCGGCAGTGCCAATTAAGACGCCAAGCAAAAACATAATACCAAAAAACAGCATGCCCCAGTGTATGCGAATCCATAGTACTAAGCTCTTACGTCTAGCGGCGTAGCTGCTTGCACGACCTGCTCTTTCTCTTTCCATATAAATAATACACCCCCGACATTGTCCTTAGTAAAAGGATATGCCGGGGGTTGTCCTTAATATGATTGCGTATGAAAATTAATACTTTATCGTCCCAGTTCATAAGCGCGTTTAACGCAGTTATCAATACCAGACATAATTGCTTCTTCCATATTGTGTTTACCCATCGCGTCCAAACCAGCCAATGTTGTGCCCCCTTTGGAACATACCATCTCAATTAGCTTGTCAAGATCAATGCCGCTATCGGTCATCATGTGGGACGAGCCAATCAATGTGCTGCAAAACAGCTTCAGCGCCGTTTCGTGGTCAAAACCCAGTGCAACAGCGCGTTTGACAAATATCTGTGTAAAGCGGTAGATAAAGGCGGGGCCGCTGCCGTTTAGCGGAATAACCTCATTCATCAGGTTGACCGGAATCTGTATAGCATCACCGCAAGCGGCGAAAAAGCTGAGGACAATCTCAAATTCTGCTTGGGCGGTCGGACTCACTTTTGATAAGGCAGAAGTACCATATCCCAGCGAAACCGGCGTATTTGGCATGACCAAAACTATTTTAGCGTCATAACCCAGTGCCTTTTTGATATAATTGCCTGAAATACCAGCTGCAATGGAAATAAAGACGTTCTGACCTTTACATGAAGGTTTTATCTCCTTCATCAAATCCGTGAAACCTTGAGGCTTTACGGCAAAAAGTACATATTCGCAGTACTCTACCACCTCGCTTGGACTTGCCGCCAGACGGACCCCCTGACTGTATAGTGCCTCGTGTTTGTCGGGGTGCCGGTCGCAAACCATAATCTGGTCGGGTGCCACGACGCCATTCTTTAAAATACCCCCAAGAAGAGCATTTCCTATGTTTCCTACACCTATTACACCCAGTTTAAGCATAACGCTTCCCTGCCTTTCGTGTCTAAAGTGTCGCAGCTTTTATATAAAGCGCACATTCAATACGTTTTTTTTCAGTTTCACAAGACATTTTATGCGGCTTGAGTATATCGCCGTTATAAATCATGCCGTTGGCGTTGCAGCCACCGCTGCAATAAAACTTAGCCCAGCAGCTGCGGCAGTCCTCTTTGCCGTAAACGGTGGCGTGCGCAAACCGTTCCTTCATTTTAGTGTCGATTGTGCCGGCAAACACGCTGCCCATTTTCCATTCCTCGTGTCCAACAAACTGATGACAGGGATAGACTTCGCCGTCCGGCGTTACAGCAACATACTCATTGCCGCAGCCGCAGCCACGCAAACGCTTGATGGCGCATGGCCCCTGTTCGAGATCAATCATGAAATGGAAAAAGTTGAACCACTTTCTTTCGCCGTTCTCACGCTTTATTATTTCCTCTGCCAACTTGTCATATTCCGCATAAATAGTGGGCAGATCTCTTGCGGTAATTGCATAGGGCATATGATCTTCGGCGACTACTGGCTCAACCGAAATCTGATCGAACCCAAGTTCACTTAAATACACTACATCTTGGGCAAAATCGAGATTATATTTAGTAAAGGTACCACGTATATAATAGGGCTTATCCCCTCTCGCGGCCACCATCTTTTGAAACTTGGGCACAATGGTGTCATAACAGCTAGAACCATCCACTCGCTTGCGCACCCGGTCATTGACATTGGGACGCCCATCTAAAGACAGCACGACATTGGACATTTCACGATTGATGAAATCGATTTTGTCATTGGTTAACAACAGGCCGTTCGTAGTGATGGTAAAGCGGAATATTTTGTTGTATTCTTTTTCTTTTGATCGTGCATAGTCGACAATTTCTTTGACGACGTTAAAGTTCATCAGTGGTTCACCGCCGAAGAAATCAAGTTCGAGATTTCGCCGCCCCTGCGAGTGATGCAGCAGATAGTCAATCGCTTTTTTGCCCACCTCGGCGCTCATCAGCTTTCTGCCGCCCTGATAGTCTCCGGTGGAGGCAAAGCAGTATTCGCAGCGCATATTGCAATCATGGGCGATATGCAAGCACATAGCCTTTACAGGCGATAGCGCGGTTAGACTTTCATATTTTTCATAGTCATCCTCGCTGAGAAGCTCCCCGGCCTGAAAAAGCGCGAAAAGTTCAGTGTAGGTTTCGATAATTTCCTGCTCAGAATAGTCTCCCGAGAACCTGTCCAACAGATCTTGCGGACACTTTTCAGTCAAGGGGGCCGACAGCAATCCCGCCATGTCGTAACCCAGTGCATCCATAAGATGGATGGCGCCGCTGTTGACGTCCATGACGATATAATAGCCGCCCTGAATATAGCGATGGAGCATTATTGTATTCATCCTAACTCATTAATTCGTTCAAAAAAGTAAGGGACAGGTAAACTGCCCCTTTTCATTGCTTTAATCAGAGCCTTACTTTCTCTCACACTTCTGGTTGGCGACAGTGCAAGAGGTCTTGCATGCTGACTGACAGGAAGCCTGGCACTCGCCGCAACCGCCCTTAGCAGCCGATTCCTTCAGGTTGGCTTTATTTATCGTTTTAATATGTTTCATTTAAAT
>DATMYZ010000180.1:0-6317 GCA_035560675.1 Clostridia bacterium | reverse complement strand
ATTTATAGGATTTCTTTTTAATGCATCAGTCTCTTCCTGGATGGAAGCAAGTGCTTGCTGTATCAAACATATTTCTTCCTGCAAGGTATCTCGGTATCGGTCACTGCAATCCTGTATTTCATCCATACGCTGGTGCAGACTCTCCAATGCGTCCACCCGCTGGTAAATACCTTCTAGCGCATCCACCCGTTTGTACAGGTTCTCCAATGCGTCTACCCGCTGGTAAATACCTTCTAGCGCATCCACCCGCTTGTAAAGCGGCACAAGAAGCTGTGCGAAACGCCTGTCTTGAATATCAATTTCTTCTTGAAGCAGCCAGTTCTTTTCTACCGGCAGTCTCTCCGGGGTATGCCCCTTAAATATTGAAGGGATGAAAGGAACAGCTGCCCCCTCACTGGCAAAATAGTAGTTTTCTCCACCGATCCACTCCATTGAAAAATATGGAGAAATGGATTTAAAAACCACTTCATTGCAGCCTTCTTGAAAGCGTTCATGCAGTTCAATAATAAGTACGGATACCGCAGAGAGCCAACCTGTAGAAGCATTGAATACTTCCTTTTCAGCCCCCTCAATATCAATTTTCAAAAAATCCACATGTGATAAGCCATATTCCCCCAAAAAAGACTGCATCGTAAAGCACGGAACAACAGCCTGTGAGTTTTCTTTCTCGGCAAGCTGCACCTGATATGCCAAGTCACCCTTCCCTACATCCACCACTTTACCGTACCCGGTGCTTCCCATTAACGCACCCAAAATCGGTGTTATGTTTGGATACGCCTGCGTATTCTTTTTTAGCATTTCATAATTGTCAGATGCGGGCTCTATCGCATAAATTTTAGACAAAGGGTATTGGATTGCGAAACAGACCGATGACAGTCCAATATTTGCGCCGACATCAACAATAATCTCAGGTTCTTTCAGAAATCGCACATAGCCATACTCATCCTGATCAATCAGCACGTGAAAGAGTGCTTCATCGCTGCTACCTGGACGTAAAAAAACATCCCCTTTTCCGCCTGGGAGCTGCTTTTTTATTAGTTTCTCCATTTATCTCATCCTTTCGACGGTTCATCGCAATGTTACCGACAGCAGTCTTGCCGCTCATTAGTTCCATCTCTTAAAACGGAATAAAAAGCGCTTGAGATAAATACGCCTCTTGCTACCCTTGGGCAGCAGACGATTTGCCACCGCTCTGCACCGGCGCTTCCAGCGCTGTGTAAAGGTTTCCTGTCCCAACTCACAACGCAACTGAATCCGTACGCTTTCGGCAAGCTTCTCCGCATAATCGATTGCCATGCGCTGCACCAGTATCTCATAAAACGGAGTCAGTCGGGCATAATGCCAGAAGTATTCAAACAGATCGGGCTGTGTGGTATAGCAAGGCATGGCACGCCCTACATAGTGGATAATGTACGGGTTTCGGCGAGAATCATAGTATTCCTGCCGCAGTGCATCTGGCAGATAGTACTCGTCCAGATTTTCCGGCTGGTTCGCAACCATCACATTCCAGCAACCGGGCAGACGGCGGATTTTGCTGTAAAACAGCATATTCATCAGGTCCTGGTCCAACCAGCGAAGCTTGTGGTTCAGCCCCTGCTTGATGAGGTAGCCCTCTTCAAAATCCCGGCGTAGAGCGGTCACATTGAATAACGAGACGCCCGCCTGGAAATACTGCTCCGGATCCTTCATTCCGAGTTCCTTCACGTTGTAGGCACGCTGTTCCAGCGGCGGAGTCTGCGTACAATAAGACACCACATGCGTGTCATAGGCGGCTGCGAGATAATATCCTTCCAGATCGGTTTCGAACAGTTCTGCAATGTCATGGTTGACCACTATATCCGAATCCAGATATACCACTTTGTCATAGTTGGCAAACACATCAGGCGTCAGCAGGCGGTAATAGGTGTAACTGGTAAAATGCGCCCAAGTGTAGAATGAAAAGCCCTCTATCATCTTGGAAATGTCAAGCACGCGGATAGACACGTTTTCTCGTCCCTCTCCCAGCTTCTGGATACGCCAGCGGTTTCGCTGGAGCATATCATTGGTCAGCACCACAATATCATAGCGGTTGCCCGGCGCAGCATTTGCGAGAATGGAGGCAACCACCACCGACGCAAAGGGTGCGTATTCATCGCTGGACACCAGGGCAATCGCGGCACATCTGCCCGCAAAAGCAGGTTCAATTGCAGTACAATACTGTACGCCGCCGCTCAGTTCGCGGTCAAACTCCTCCAACGTGTGGAAAGGCGAATTTTTTATCTCTTCAGCCATAGTCAGTATTTCATCCTTTTCTTACCGGTCAACTGACCGGTATTGATAGTGAAAATAAAGTGTTTTACACAGCTCCCGCCTTTGGGATTGCGGCGGCAGCAGCCATGCGGCAACGCGCTTGTACAACGGTGCGGACGGCACCGGTACATTAGGCGGAGCCAGCAATTCCCCGAGGTCGGCATCAGCAACGGCGCGTGCAAAATAGTCTCCCATATCGGCGCGCGGATCGTTCCAGGGCTTCTGCCGGCCTGAATAGTGCACAATCCATGGCTGCTGGCGGGAACGGCAGTAAGCAACATACAGCGGCGCAGGCGCGTGGGAAATAATGTGAGATACGCGATACCCATCGCAATCGCTAACTACATTCCATCGCAGATCCAGCAGATGCACATGCTCGTTGCACAGACAGTTAAGCACATCCTGATCAAAATAGCGCAGTCTGCAGCCCGTACCCGCACGCAACAACGCATTCTCCCCCAGTGCCGCGCGGATGGCATTGAGGTGGAATACCAGTACGCCCGCCTGCAAATAGCGATCCGGGGCGGGTAACCCCAACTTCTTGTCCAGATAATAGCGCATGGAGCGCTTTGGCTCGTGGTACTGCCCAATTACATCTAGATCTGGTACGCCGGAAAGCATTGCGTCCGGCGGGCATGGAGTATCCAGAAGTTCGGCCACATCGCGGCACACCACTAGATCGCCGTCCAGATAGACCACATGATCATAGGCCGGCAGCAAACGCGGCAGCAGCAGGCGGGCGTAGGTCTCTACGCTGACATGTCCCGCCGCCACCGCACCCTCGGGCAACTGCCCGCGCACATCAACCAGCCGGACACGGCAATTACCCCCAGCGGCGACAATACGGCTTAGCATGTCCAAGCCTGCCGGGGGATAGTCCTGCTGATGCAACAGCAGGATGTCATAAAAGCGGGCAGGGTTGGCGTGGCGCAGCAGTGAATGCAGCGCTACGCAGGTATAAGGCAGATAACTTGCGCTGGATGTCATCACTACTGGCACATTGCCCGTTGGACAGTCGGGCACGAGGATTTCTCGATGCTTGAGTTGCTCAATCAAGGGTTACTCCTTTCCGCGCTGGTCTTAGCGACCCAGTAGGCGTTTGATTCGGTATAGCAAACGGCGTGGTAATAACCCCGTTGCTAATGGTTTCCCTGCCCAGATCAGCCAGCGGGGCAACAGACCCAAAGCGCCGAACTGAGCCATGCGGGTGCGAAATTCGTTGTAAAACAATCGGTAAGGTCTGTGGCTCAACTGACTAGATACCACAGAGTAATCCAGCAGTACCTTCTGGACATTTGCCGCTCGGTATCCCATACCATACATACGCAGCAACAGATCATAATCATCGCAGCCCTCCTGCAAGGTGTTCTCACTGTATCCCCCCACCGCCTCCACAGCATCCCGGCGCAGCACCAGTGTGGGGTGGACAAAAGGAAAGGTGACACGGAAATCCCGCAGTTGCGGGAACGGAGGCAGCATACGCACATGCGCCATCTCGTCATCTATCTCCCGCACACAGCAGCCCACGGCGGCAATGTTGGTATGTTCCTGCAAAAAGGCTATCTGGTGGTCAAAGCGATCGGGGTAACTCACATCGTCATCATCCATTCGGGCAAGCCAAATCCCCCGCGCCTGAAAGATGCATCTATTTAGCTTTTTTGTCAGAGAGTCTGTGCCCGTGCCGTCAATCAAGCGAATACGCTTATCTTCAGCTGCCAATTGATTCAATAGCGCTACAGCCTCCGACGTGGAATCGTTCTGACAGATTAAAAATTCAAAATTTGTAAAACTTTGAGCCAGAATAGACCGTACAGACCGCTCCAGCAGGGAGGTGTCTGACCGCTGATAGCGCACACCCATAACTATTGAGACCGCAGGATTTTTATCTGTTGTAGGCATCGCATACCTCATTTGCGGGACCAATCATTTGCACCTGGCCGTGCTCAAGCCAGGCCACTCTATCACACATCTCCCGAATCTGAGATAGGGAATGGGACACGAACAGCACCGTGGTACCGCCGCTCATTAATTCTCGCATCCGTGCGCGGCTCTTTTGCTGAAAGTTTTCATCGCCCACCGCTAGGATCTCATCCACAATTAAAATCTCCGGATTTACCACGGTAGCCACAGAAAAGGCCAACCGCATCAGCATGCCAGAGGAGTAGTTTCGAATAGGAACATCAATGAACTGTCCCAATTCAGAAAAGGCCACAATCTCGTCGAACTTAGTATTGAGAAATTCCTCGCTGTAACCCAGCACGGCGCCGTTGAGAAAGATATTCTCTCGTCCGGTCAAATCTGTGTCGAAGCCGGATCCTAACTCCAGCATGGGAACGATATTACCGTTGCATGTCACAGTTCCCTTTGTTGGTTTTAGTATGCCGGAGATCACCTTCAACAAGGTGGACTTGCCGGCACCGTTGTGGCCAATGATGCCCAGAACCTCGCCACGTTTAACGGTGAAGCTAACGTCCCGCAGTGCCCAAAATTCCGAATATGACAGCTTGCCCGACAGCTTGCGAGTGACAAATTCTTTCAGTGACAAGATGCGGTCATCACTGAGGCGGAAACGCATGAAAACATGGTCAATAGCGATCATATCAGACTGCATAGTTCATGCACCTCCTTTAAAGATACAGGACAAAGTTGTCCTGGTGTTTTTTAAATAACGCTGCACCCAGCCCTAACATACACAGTGAAAAAGAAGCGCAGGTGAAATACATCACCGGCTCTGGAGATACGCCATCGATGATGAGTATACGAGTAAAAGTAACGAAATAATATAAGGGGTTGCACTTTAGTACCCACACAATGTTCTCTGGCAAGATAGAGGCGGGATAGAAGATTGGAGTTAGATACATCCAGATCATACTCAGCACGCCCCAGAGAAATTGGGTATCTCGGAAGAAAGTCATAGCGGTAGCCAACAGCATGCCCAAACCCAACGTAAAAACAGCTAAACAAATTAACACAAAGGGCAGCAATAGCCACGCTTTGGTGGGGTGGAGCCCGGAAAACAGCGCCACTGCAAATAGGGGAACCAAGGCGATGAGAAAATTAATGAAGGAAGACAGAACGCGGGTCATGGGATAGACATACTTGGGAACATAAACTTTAGTGATAAGGCTGGCATTACCCACGATGGATGCCAACGTCATTCCGCATGCCTCGGAGAAAAAATTAAACAGGATAATGCCGCATAGCAGGTAGACCGGATAATATGGCACATCGAAACGAAATAGGTTGGAAAAAACCAAATACTGCACTATCATGGTGAGTAAGGGATTTAAAAAGCTCCAAAACACGCCCAAAACCGAGCGTTTATACTTGCTCTTAAAGTCTCGAGCCACTAACTGCTTGATGAGAAAGCGGTATTTGCTCATGGCAAAGACGGCATTCACTAGCAGACTGTTTTTCCCATACGTCCACTTCCGGTACACGCTGTAAAGGTACAGGGCGAAAACCACGCCCATTCCAGAGACCAACTTCCAGTAATGAAGCCCCGTCCAAATGTAATCCTCACCGGTGGCAACAAAGCACAGTGTTCCCTCCACAGGCGCATTGTTCAGGGTCAAAATGAAGCTATTCCCCCCCTGTGCTGTTGCAGACATCATGGGCGAAGCGGCACTGCCGGGCAGCGAATTCGACGTGATGATTAGCCGCAGCGGTACGCCATATACGGTTTCAATGGGTTTTTCAGCTGCCATAGATGTGATGCTACCCTCTGAGATAGTTGCCGCGTCGAAAGATTGAGACATAAGCAGTGAATTGTCTTTCAGGTTGTAAAGTTGCATCAAAACAGATCCGGAATTGGGGCGATTGTATGTGCCCCATTGCACAGACACATTCTGTAATCGTTGGATCACAACAACAAAGTCTTGTGTAACGGATGCCCCTTCGACTAACTCAACTGTCCCTGAGCTGGCAGAAGGCATAGAAAGATTGCCTTTAGATTGGCGGAAATGCAGTTGATACCCAGATAGAAAGTAAAATAAAAAAGCGAGAACCAAATAAGTTATAAATAACCA
>DATMYZ010000179.1:0-2338 GCA_035560675.1 Clostridia bacterium | reverse complement strand
CTGTATTACTTTGAATGGAGGGTTAGAAATGGACGAATTTAAAAACGTCAGACTAATTGATGAGCTGGGGCGAATCGTCATCCCCGCTGAAGACAGAAACGCATTGAACTGGGCAGAAAAAACACCTGTTGAGATTTCAGTCAACGCGGCCGAGCAGGAAGTTATCCTGAAACGGCATACACGTACCTGTACATTTTGCGCTGAGACCGCCAATTTGAAAGTGTTCCAGAATAAGCCTATTTGTCCGGCTTGCCAAAAGGCCATCGCAAATTTATAGAGAGACAGTTAAGCAGCCGTTGGGGTAATACCTAACGGCTGCTTGTTAATAAAGCGCTTGCATACAAAGCAATGCCGCTTTAGGCGTCATCGGGGAACCCCTTGCGGGGGTTCCCCATGCTAAAACAGTCCGCCGGACTGTTTTAGCACCCCTCCTGCGCTTTTGCAAGAAAAAGCACGTGCGGGACGCTGTCCCGCGCCCTGCAAGCTTTTGAAAAAGCTTGACCAAAACTTCTGTTTTTGTGCAATATTATGAGCGTTGTGCGTTTTTGAGTCATATTTATAGAGCTTGTTGCGTTATTATAGTGTTGGTCAGATCAAAAACGCGCACGCCTATGCTACTTCATCACCGCGCCAGTGTTGGATGCGCCCACTAAACGGGCATAACGCGCCAACCAGCCGGAGGTGACATTCGGGGCGGGCATGACAAACTTTTGCTTTCTGGCAGCAAGCTCCTCGTCGCTCACCTTGACATTGATGCGGCTGGCAGGAATGTCTATTTCGATGAGATCACCCTCTTCGATGTATGCGATATTGCCGCCTGCCGCCGCTTCCGGTGCGACATGTCCGATAGATGCGCCTCTGGATGCGCCGGAGAATCGCCCGTCGGTGATAAGTGCAACGGCCTTATCCAGCTTCATGCCTGCCAGAGCAGAGGTGGGGGAAAGCATCTCGCGCATACCAGGGCCACCCGCGGGTCCTTCAAACCGGATCACAACGACATCTCCGGGGACAATTTTGCCGTTATAGATGGCGTCGATGGCCTCTTCCTCGGAGTTGAATACACGTGCCGGGCCGGTGTGGGTGAGCATCTCAGGTGCAACGGCACTGCGCTTGACCACGCAGCCGTCCTGCGCAATATTACCCCACATCACGGCGATGCCGCCGGTTTTGCTGTAGGGGTTGTCAATGGGGCGAATAATCTCAGGATTCTTGTTGACCGCGCCTTTGACGTTTTCGCCAAGTGTTTTACCAGTAGCTGTGATGACCGAGGTGTCAAGGAAGCCGGCCTCAGCCAGCTGGTTCATCACCGCTCGCAGTCCGCCTGCGGCGTTGAGTTCCTGAATATAATGACGTCCCGCAGGGGCCAGATGGCATAGGTTGGGCACCTTGCTGCTTATTTCATTAATGGTCTTTAAATCCATCGGCACACCGGCTTCGTGTGAGATGGCCAGCAGGTGAAGGACGCTGTTGGTCGAGCAGCCAAGCGCCATATCTACTGAGAGCGCGTTTCTAATGGACGCGGGGGTGATGATGTCACGCGGACAGATATTCTTTTCCAACAGCTCCATAATCTTCATGCCAGCCTGCTTTGCCAGCTGGGTGCGGGCCGAATAAACAGCGGGAATGGTGCCGTTACCGGGCAACGCAATGCCGATAGCCTCGCACAGACAGTTCATCGAATTAGCGGTGTACATGCCGGAGCAGGAGCCGCAGCTCGGGCAGCTATCCAGTTCGCGGGCGCGCAGTTCAGCATCGTCGATCATATTGGCCTTTCGCTCGCCTACCGATTCGAACAGATAAGAGAGGCTGGTGTGCGCTCCGTCGTGATCGCCAGCCAGCATGGGGCCGCCAGAAACAACCAACGAAGGGATATTAATTCTGGCTGCGGCCATAACCATGCCGGGTACGATTTTATCGCAGTTGGGAACCAGCACCAGCGCATCAAGACAGTGCGCCATCGCCATGGTCTCAACAGAATCGGCGATCAGCTCGCGCGATGCCAACGAATATTTCATACCGATGTGGCCCATAGCAATGCCGTCACAGACGCCTATGGCGGGAATCAGTATCGGTGTACCCCCCGCCATTCGAACGCCGGCCTTTACCGCTTCGGCGATTTTGTCCAGATGAATGTGCCCGGGCACAATTTCGCTGTGGGCCGAGACCACGCCGACCAACGGGCGGTTGAGCTCCTCGTCGGTATATCCGAGGGCATAAAACAGAGACCGGTGCGGTGCGCGTTCCGCCCCCTGCGTAACCTTATGACTTTTTAACTCCATAGCTTTCCCCTCCATTTATCGCATCTTATCGCTTTAGTGCGAAGATATAAAGCTATAAT
>DATMYZ010000178.1:0-7561 GCA_035560675.1 Clostridia bacterium | reverse complement strand
CCCTTTATCTATAACGAAAATTCGGCCAGTCATCGCTTAAAAACACCTGTATTTACCAATTCCACAGAGTCTGTCCGCCAAATATAACGCTAAATTATTCATAGCGAAGCGCCTCGATAGGGTCGAGCTTCGACGCTTTGTTGGCAGGATAATAACCGAAAAAAACACCGATTGCCATCGAAAAGCTCACAGCTATGCCGACGATGCTTGGCGAAGGCCAACCAGGAAATCCCAGCAGCGACGAACCGGTGAGCCCCAGAGCGGTGCCCAACGCAACGCCGATCACACCGCCAATCAGGCAGATAATCATTGACTCAACAATAAACTGTATCCTAATCGCACTATTTTTGGCACCCAGAGCCTTGCGCGTGCCTATTTCTCTGGTGCGTTCGGTCACCGAAACCAGCATAATATTCATAACGCCGATGCCGCCTACCAGCAGCGAAATACCAGCGATAATGCTGATAGCGATGCTCATGGTGTTCATCATACCGGTCATCTGGCCAATCATGCTGTCCATACTCTCGGCTTCAACCCTCACATATTTGTTGTTGCGATAAAAGTGGTCATTGAAGTATTTCTGGGTTTGCTCAGCAAAATGTTTTGAGTCGGCTACCTTATCACTGCCCTTGATTTGCAGGCCATAATAACGCCCCGGAGTGCTCCCGGTGATCTGCTTGGCCAGCGTGATGGGAATGAACACCGTTGAGGTGGTGTCGCCAGCCATATCACCGATTATACCTGAAAGCTCATATTGGTAGACGCCTACTACCGTAAAGGTGTATATACCTTGATTCAGTCGCAGCTTGATCTCTTTGCCAAGGGCCTGTTGCGGGGGCAGACCCGGAAATAGCTTCTCGATAAACCGATCGGAGATGACAGCGGCGTACTTCATGCCGCCCACCTCGCGCTCGTTTAGAAAATGTCCTGCGATGATGGGAATGTTTTGAATCTTTAATGCATCGGCATTGGTACCCACAACATCGCCGTTGGCTTCGTTGCGCCCATTCATAGCCTGGCCGGTGCCGACGCCGCTGGAAACAGCCCATGCTGACACCTTGTCGGAAAAGGTCTCAAGATAAGAGTTTATCATCTGATCCGTGAGCATGTCATCATCTTCCCACTCGCGAGAATAATTGGTGTTGCCGTACTCGTCGGGCTTATCCTGCATGTAAATCTGGATGGAATTTGCGCCTAGATCGTTTAACAGGCTGGTGACTGATCCGGTCATGGCCTGGCCTACCGTGACGATGGCAATAACCGATGAAATGCCGATAATTATGCCCAGCATGGTTAGCAGGGCGCGCATTTTGTTCGCCAACAGCCCGTTTATGGCCAGACGTATATTTTCTTGGAGCATCATGTCAGACCGCCCCCTGTTCGTCTTTAATAATTCTTCCGTCTGAAAGCGTGATGATGCGTTGTGTTTCGGCGGCAAGCTCGGGATTGTGCGTTATCAGAACAATGGTCTTACCTTGCTCACGGTGTAGCCGGTGAAAAATATCCATCACCAGCCGCCCGGTGGTGGAATCGAGTGCGCCGGTAGGCTCGTCGGCCAGAATGATGGCTGGGTCATTGGCCATGGCGCGCGCAATGGCGACGCGCTGCTTCTGCCCGCCCGAAAGCTCGCTGGGCATATGCTTCATTCGATCGCTCATCTCCACCTGTGCCAGCAGATCTTTAGCGCGGGTAATGCGCTTTGCACGCGGCATGCCGCCATAAAGCATCGGCAGTTCAACGTTTGAGAGTGCGCTGGTCCGGGGAATAAGGTTAAAAGTCTGAAACACAAAGCCAATTTTAAGATTTCGGATATCTGAGAGTCGGTCGTCCGGCACGTCGCGCATCGGTACGCTGTCGAGAAGATAGCTGCCCTCGGTGGGGCGGTCGAGCGCGCCGATAATGTTCATCAAAGTGGATTTGCCCGAGCCGGAAGCGCCGACAATGGAGACAAATTCACCTTCAAATACGGTGAGGTCTATGTTCTTTAAGATGGTCAGTTCGTTGGGCAGGCCAATGTAAAAACGTTTGATGATGCCTTGCATATCGATGATGGCATTTCGGTTCTGTTCCATTACATATTCTCCGCACTGCCCGGCAAGAGGCGAACGGCGACGCCGGATGTCACACTGCTGGGATCGGTGATGATGAGATCGCCCTCAGTCAGCGCATCGGCAGCGATTTCAATGGCGAAATCGGTCTCCATTCCGGTTTGTACAGCCACCGGCTGGGCGGTGTAGTTTCCTTTTTCGTCAGCACGGGCAACATAGACAACGTCGTTTCCATTTTCGTCGGTGGTTACCGCATCATAAGGCACTGAAAGCACGTCGTCCTTCTTTTCTAAAATGATGTTCAACCGCACATTCATACCAATGCGTAGCGCGCTGTCGGCTGCGGGTAACGATATGTCAGTTTCAAATTCCACGGTGCCGCCGTTTTTGGCGGCAGTGCTGCCGTCTGCTGTCTTTGCGGCGGCGGGCGCAATACGCAGCACTTCACCGCTGAATTCGCGTTCGCCGGTGGCATCGCTTTTGATAACGGCGGGCATGCCCTCGCGCAGTGCGGCGACATCATATTCGCGCACAGAGGTTTTGACCACAAGCTGATCGGTGTCCTCAATGACAAACAGCAGGCCGTTGCCAGGCATGCCTTCAAGGGCATATACTGCGGTGACAGTACCGGTAATGGGTGCCTTCACAGTAGAATCAGCCATCGACTGCTGAAGCTTTTCTAATGTCAGGCGTTCCTCGGTCATGTCGGCCGATATGTTGTTCATCTCAATGGCGTTTTTTAGTTCTGCCAGACGTCGGTTGGCGGCTCGTTCAATTGTTTCCTTATTTTCGAGCGCATCGTTATATTTTAGCCGTGCAAGGCTATATTCCTTGGTGTATTTAGTCACTGCGTCACCGTAATCGTCGTTGGCTTCATCCCAAGCACTATAAGCGGCGTCATAAGCGGTTTCTTTTTCCTGCAAGGCTATACGGGCTTCGTTGACTCCCTGCCCAGTTTTTTCTGCTTGATTTAAAGCTTTTTTTGCACGAGAAAGCTCTATGCGAGCTAAATTCATCGCGCGCTCCAGCTTGTTTATGACCTCATCGGCATATTCCTGTTCATCCTTATGGTCATCTAGCTCGTGCCGTGCGTCAGTATAATCGCGTTGGGCGTAGTTTAAAGTCTGCTGCGCTGAGATCAAATCCGAATACTTGTCTGTTTGCAAATCATCCAAAAGGTTCTGGTATTCGATTTGGCTCTCAGAAAGGGTCAGCTCGGCTTTTTTAACGGCATTATTGATCGCCGTTTCCTGTATTTTGATGGAACGTTCCAGGTCGGCGGTATTTAACTGACAGAGATTGTCTCCAGCGACAACCTGGTCACCAGCCTTTACGTTAACCGCCGTGACCAGTCCGGTCTCGATGGAGTAAATGCGAGAGGCGGCGTCGCTTTCAACTGTACCGTTTAGGGTGATAAGGTTTTCAAGGCTGCCCTTAGAAATGGGGCTGGTCGACACATATGGGCGCGTATCCTTTGGTAGAAACAACTTAAGAGCTACTGCGGCGGCCAGCAGTACGACAATGGTGATGACCCACATTTTCTTTTTTGGCCTTTTTTTAGTGAAGTGAGCAATCTCTTTACTTTTGTTCGTCTGGGGGGCACCGTTGTTTTCTGCAACACAAACGGACGCAGCCTGATTATTTTCTAGCATATCGTGTTCCTTTCCTGTGCAAGGTGTAATGCATATATGTATTAAATCACATAGTACACACAGGATAGCATTTTTTAAAAATAATTGCAAGAGATGGTGAGAATTTTGTGAAAGGAAAAAACAGAGAACCCTTAAAAAGCAGCGATGCTTTTCAAAGGCTCTCTTGGAGCAGTATATTTCGTTTAAAGCGGCGGTGCAGCGGCGATGAGCGTCCAGGGATTTATATAAACGTCAAAAACTGAAGCGGCCCAGTGCAAATGAGGTCCGGTCGAAAAGCCGGTGGTGCCCACCGTGCCGATAACCTGACCTTTTTTGACCATGTCACCAGCCTTTACCTCAAGCGAATCCATGTGATAATACCAGGTTTTCAGGCCCAGCCCGTGCTCAATGCAGATAGTGTTGCCGGTGAGAGCAATCTTTTCGGCAAAAAGCACTTTGCCGCTGTTGGCAGCTTTAACCGGTGTGCCACGTTCAGCGGCAATATCGACACCACCGTGTCGGTCAGATGGTACGCCGTTGACGGTACGCAGCATGCCGAATTGGGTGGTGATCTCGCCCTCTACCGGTTGGATGAAGCTGCCCTCCCATAATGGGGTGGACTCATAGAGTGATTTTTTGGGCTGTACTTTAGAAAAATATTCGTCGTTCGCTGCGGTGTTTTCTATGGTCTCAGACGTAATAGATTCATCCACGGTTAAATTCTGCGTCTGCCATTCCTTTGGTAGTAAGTTTATGGCAAATGTTTCGTTATAGCCGCCTCCTTGAGCTGTGAGCATGTATTCCCCCGGCTCGTAGGTGTATTTCACCGGCAGCAGGGCAGTGAGGTGATCGTCCGACTTGAAAAATTTGGGCGCTTTTCCAAACGGGTTTTGAATGGTGATACTGTCCGGGCTGTCAATACCGTAGGCGGTCAGCACCAAGTACTCCCCTGGGTAAACATGGGTATCTGAGATTTCAAAGCCCGCCTTGGCGAATAGGTCGTTTTGGGGAACCTCGGAGGATGATGCGGAGGGCAGGGAAATGTCGCCACTGACTGCGTCTTCCGACGCAACGGATGACTCTGTGGATACGCTTACCGACATAGGTGGCTTTGAAAGGGATTCAGCGGTTTTATGCTTATCCAGCACGAGCATGCTCAGCCACACGCCGATATACGACAGCAAAAAGAACAGAGCGGCTGCAGAGAGTAAATATTTGAGCTTCATTTCATCTTCCATTCTGCCGCTGTGCGCCGGCATGTATTTTAGACATTTTTTAAACCGCGCACAGATTAGGCGGTCAGCCGCGGATGGCCCCCGACGGGCAACGTCCGGTTAGCTGCAAAAGCGTTTATGCAGCTCAGTCAATATCTTGAGATGGTATTCTTCATCCAGTACGATACGCTTTAAAAGTGCGCGTATACCCTCATCATCAACGTAATTGATGGTACTATTATGTTCCTCAATAGACGCCTTTTCTGCTGCTATATCCGCTGTTAGCGCATCGCCAAGAATTTTGGAATAAGTTACGATAGTAGGCTGGGCTGCCCACCAACTGCCGGAATTGAAGTTTGGCGGCGTACAATAAAAATATTTTGGGTCGCCACCAAGTGACAACAGCAGCTCGCCCAGCAGCTTAAGATGATACATTTTGCACTGGGCTATAGCCGCTAGCATCTCGCGGAGATCGTCAGCGCAATCGCCAAAGCGCATAGACTGATACAGATAGGTCATCATAGCGGTCAACGTCGATTCGCATCCGGCAAAGCTGTTGCGGATGATACGGGCGTAGCGTTCGTTTTCGGCGTTGGCCTTTGCCACGGGATAGGGCTGAGGTAGACACAGCCCTGTGGGGCCGCATGACGGCTGATCGGGCCCGCTGTTACTTTGGCTACTTTGGTCTGTAGCCACGGCAGCCTCACTACCTGATGGCGTCATTTGTACAAGTGGAGAATTAGGCTGCTGCACCATCTCGGCCTGAGGCGTAATCACGCTGTCGGGGTCCAGCGGCAGCGTCGCCCCCTGCCGACAGCATTTATAATCACAGTTTTGCATTGCGGCAAGCTCCTTTCATCCGGCGGCAGTGGCTGCCGCGGGCTGTTAATAAAATCTATGCTGCAATGCGGATAAACAATACCTGTGATTGCCTCCGCGATTGAAAAGATATTAAATTTATGTTATGGTGTAGGAGGTTAAATAATCGTTTCAAGGTCTGCCTGCACCTTGCGATTAATCAACATTTGTGCCAATATTGCCTGAAGGTTGTCGGTCGTCAGCGAAAAGAGGTTGATCAGGGTTTCTACCTCATATTGGCTGCGCCCTTGGGTCAGTGTGAGCGCAAGAGTGACCGAGGCCAGTAGAACGTCCTGTGGGTAGGCCACTACGTTTTGGCCTCCGCAGAAATTTGATTTTGAATGAGCCTTGTTAGCCTGCTGTGCGCCGCCCTGCCCATTCGCTTTTGACTCCGGATTAGAGGCTGCGTCACTCATTTTGCTCACCACGCTTTAATACCATTATAAGTCGTTTCAAATTAAAATATGACAAGCTTTAAAGCTGAAGCCGATTGTTTCTCATCTTTGACTGCACGGCGAAGGCATTATTGAAAAGGAGAAAATATATGGAAAGAATCGCGAGCTTTTGTATAAACCATGATACGCTGACGCCCGGAATATATACCTCGCGCATCGATTTTGGGGATATTATCACGTATGATATCCGTTATCACTACGCCAATGCAGGCTGCTATTTAAGCCCAGAAGCGGCACATACTATTGAACATATTTTCGCCACGTGGGTGCGTTCCAGCGACATTGGCAATCAGGTGGTTTATTTTGGGCCAATGGGTTGCCTGACAGGTTTTTATCTAATCTTAAAAGGCGTGGCACCCGCCAAAGCGGTCTCAATCATTTCCGAGGGAATGCGCTTTGTCCGCGACTATGAGGGTGAAATACCTGGTGCGTTGAAGGTAGAATGCGGCAACTTTATGCTGCATAACCTTGCGGAAGCCAAAAAAGCAGCATCGACTTTTTGCAGTGCCATTACCAATTGGAATGAAGAACGCTTAACATACCCAAAGTAGATTT
This sequence comes from Clostridia bacterium, assembly GCA_035560675.1. GTDB lineage: Bacteria > Bacillota > Clostridia > Oscillospirales > Ruminococcaceae > Yanshouia. The sequence continues at coordinate 800 of DATMYZ010000178.1, read as the reverse complement.
TAAAGCTATAAAATTGAGACTGCCGCGGCAGTCTCAATTTCGGATGTCTGAAAATTGGGATACGCGGCGCTCAAGCTTGTGGGCCTAACGCGTTGAATGCGACTTAAAGAAAAGCGGTGCCCACGTAGGGGTCTTGTAGCAGCAGGCGTTCAGAGCTAATTTATCAGTTACCTAACGATCTCAATTTGGCTTGCCCAAATAATCAACGATGAGTGCAAGAGCATCTGCGGTGCCTGTAAGCCCCAGGCGAGAGGTATCCACAGTGATGTGGTAGTTTTCGGCTGTGCCCCATTTTTCACCGGTAAAATGGGAATAGTATACTGCGCGCTTTTTGTCGGCTTTAGTGACAAAATCCTTTGCTCTGAGCGGGTCCTCACCATAGCTGTCAACCGCACGCTCCAGACGCTGATCCAGCGGAGCATGCAAAAATATCGAAAAGCAGTTAGGAAGGTCGCGCAGAATATAATCGGCACATCGCCCAATGATAATGCACGGCCCTTCGTTGGCTACCTTCTTAATAATATCCGATTGGATGAGAAAAACCTGGTCGCCCAGCGGCATGTTAAAGGTGCCGGTGGTAGAACCGTACATCGAAAGAGAAAACAACAGACTGCTGGAGGCATTTTGATCAGCATTTTTAAAAATTTCGGGCGCAAAACCGCTCTCCTGCGCCGCCATCGTAATCAGTTCATTATCGTAAAAGGGAATGCCAAGCTTTTTAGAGAGTGCAAGACCAATGTCGCGTCCGCCGCTGCCGTATTGTCGGCTTATAGTGATAACGGGGTATGGCTTCATATAGG
>DATMYZ010000177.1:0-2169 GCA_035560675.1 Clostridia bacterium | reverse complement strand
AAAATAAAAATGATCATACAGAAAATAATGCTACTCAGCCTGAGAACCGTAACGCATCCGAAAGGCAGAACCCGAATCCGAACCACAACGGCAATGCCTATGGCCATTACAACTATAACCCGTACGGTCAAAACGGCTACCAGCAGAACTTTTCGTCTAATAATAACCCACAGGAATATCAATGGAAATTTGAGGACTATGAGTCCACGGGGCGCAAAAATCCGCGCCCACCCAAAAAACCGGGTGGCCTTGCGGTTATTGGAGCGTTGCTAGGCACCGTTTTGTTGGTTGGGGTACTGTGTCTTTCGGGCTATGGCATCTACAGCCTGTGGCATCCGTCTATTGTTGACGGATCTTCTGAGCAGAGCGCATCGTCAACCGATGAAAATAGTACCAATACTCCACAGCTGGCCATTAAGGATCATCCGACCACCAGCAGTGATACGCTTGAGGTTGTCAGCAATGGCAAGCTTAGCACCGTCCAGATTGCCAGCAAGGTGCGGCCCTCGGTCGTCGGCATTGCGCAGTACAGCGCGCAGGATACCTTTACGCCTTCTGGCGAAGGTTCTGGCATTATCATGAACAATGACGGATATATTATCACTAACGCTCATGTGGTCGAAGGCTCGACGGGCATCAATGTTGAATTGGATAACGGTGAAACCTATTCGGCGCGGCTCATCGGCATCGACACGAAAACTGACCTTGCTGTTATCAAGATTGAAGCCCCTGACCTTATCGCTGCTGAATTTGGTAATTCTGACACGCTCGAAGTAGGCGAAACGGTCGTCGCTATCGGTAACCCTGGCGGTTCTACCTTAGCTGGCAGCGTGACCCAGGGCATTGTTTCTGCGGTTAACCGCATGATTAAAGATGGGGGCTACTCCAGCAGCTTTATTCAGACCGACGCCGCAATTAACCCCGGCAACTCCGGTGGCGCACTGGTCAACGAGTATGGGCAGGTTATCGGCATCAACTCTTCTAAAATAGCTGCGGTCGATTATGAAGGCATCGGTTTTGCCATTCCGATCAGCGAGGCCAAACCGGTTATTGATCAGCTCATGGCGTACGGTTATGTTAAGGGGCGCACCAAGATTGGCATTTCAGGCGTTGAAATTAACCAGACGCTCTCGCAGATCAACAGCATTCCGGTTGGCATTTATATTCAGGCAATCGACCCAACCTCTGATCTGGCAGGCAAAAATGTTAAGCAAGGCGACATTATCACCTCGATTGACGGAACAAAAATTGAAACTTTTGACGATGTCAGCACCTTTTTGAAAACAAAATCTCCGGGTGACAATGTCACGCTGACCCTTTACCGTTCAGCCCGCGGCGTACAGGGTAGCGGACAGACCTTCAGCGTTTCTATGAAGCTGATGGAGGATGTCGACAACGCAACTATGGTATCGCACCAGTAATCACTCATATAACGGAACCGCTGCAAAGTGATTAAAAATTTTGCGGCGGTTTTCGCGTTGCTTTTGATGCTTTTTTATGGTGCCTGCCATAAAAACAGAGCAAATTTGAACGCCTGAACGCGGCCGGGGACCAGTATTGCTATCTTTGTTGGATGTCAGCCCGAGGCGCCGCTTTCTGTGGAGCGAACAAAGTGCGATGTCCGCGTTTAAGACCGTAAAAATTTTTTAGGGGGCGTAATTACAATGTGGCGGGTGTTAAGCCGCCATTCTGTTTATAATGCGGGGCGAAACGTGATTGCGCCTGCGAGGGCCACTGGTAGAAAGCCGGGCGTTTTGTCTCTTGCGGCATAACATGTCAGTGAGGCTAAGCGGCGGCAGCGTTCGGGTGGCGTAAATTGATTTGCGCCCTTAGACCCGCCCGCGCGCGCGTTACCCGCCGCATCACATAGATGCGCGCCGGCATGCCGGGGCAAAACGCAAAATCTCTTTGCCCCGGCATGTGAACCTCGCTGTCTGATATGGATATCGCGCTAAAAGCTTGGTGCTTTGCAGTGGATTTTACGCTCTGCGTGGTCTTTGACGTCGGTTTCCACTGCGCTTATCATCCTTACAGGACGAATAAGTCTGATGGTCAATCTATTCACTCTATTAACAGGATATCCGTATGAGTTGTTGTTCTTTAGGCCAGAGGTAGTGATTTTACAGGAATTGTCCGGCACATTTTATTGACCTTTGGGGGCAATTAAGG
>DATMYZ010000176.1:0-13651 GCA_035560675.1 Clostridia bacterium | reverse complement strand
CATATATTGCGGTAATTTTTTTCGGGAGGTGTTTGCCCTTGCCGCGAAGTCAATATGTTTCCAGTGCCGTCATCCGACGGCTGCCCCGTTATTACCGTTTTTTAGGAGAATTGCTTGAAAAAGGCGTTTCGCGCATTTCTTCTAAGGAGCTTGCCGATTTAATGAGCCTGACCGCATCGCAGATTCGCCAAGATCTAAACTGTTTCGGTGGCTTCGGGCAGCAGGGGTACGGGTACAATGTAGCACTGCTGCATTCCGAGATACGCAAAATTCTGGGTCTCGACCAGAATTTCCACGCGATTCTAATAGGCGTCGGTAACCTGGGGCGCGCCTTTGCCACCAACATAGATTTTGACGGTGCCGGCTTTCATTTGTGCGGCCTGTTCGACAGGGATCCTGATCTGATTGCTTCTGGCCGTATGATCAAGGGCTTAGCTGTGCGTAACGTCGATACGCTTGAACAGTTCTGCAAAGAAAACACCGTCGATATTGCAATTCTCTGCGTGCCGAGCGATGCGGCTCAGAGCATGGCAGATCGTTTGATCGCCTGTGGTATTACTTCATTTTGGAACTTTACGCATTTTGATATCAAGGTTGCTCACCCCGAAGCAATTGTTGAAAACGCCCATCTTGTGGACGGTCTTATGGCTTTATGCTATATGATTAACGACATGAAAAAAAGCGACTGATGGTTTCAGCGCAAAATATAACAGGGAAGCTGTTTAGCTTCCCTGTTTTTAAGATTATAAAAGTCTTTTTGTAAGGGTGCACAAACAAAGTTGACTAACTTTAATAGGGTGAAACTTTCCTTCTTAAAACCCGTTGCAGGCTTCTAGGTGCCACTATGTACCCCTGCCTTTGCCTGCTCCGCCGTTTTTATGATTGCGCGGCTTTCTCTCTCAGCGCGTCTGAAAGTGCGGCCAGCTGCGAAAGTGTCAACCGTTCAGCCCGGATATTGGGATCGAGCGCGCATTGTGTCAGGCACTCAGACACCACCGCTTTAGGCAGCTTTAGCGCTGAGCTCAGCGCATTACAAACTGTTTTGCGTCGCTGTGAAAAAGCGCCGCGCACCATGGCGAACATAAACGCTTCATCCTTTGGCAGAACCGGCGGCGTCTTTCTGATATCCAGCCGGATAACCGCCGAATCAACATTGGGTGCCGGCATGAATGATCCCGCCGACACCGAGAAAAGCTGTTTTGGCTCGCTGTAATAGGCGATGGCGGCAGAAATAGCGCCACACTCACGCTCGCCGGGGGCGGCACAAAGCCGTACAGCCGCCTCTTTTTGTACCATGACGGTAATCGATTCAACCGGCAACCGCGCTTCCAAAAGCCGCATGAGAATCGGCGTGGTGATATAATAAGGCAGATTGGCACACACGCTGACGGGCATCCCCGAAAAACGCTCTGCGAGAATGCCCTCCAGATCGACGTCCATCACGTCGCCCATAATGATTTCAACATTTTTGAATTCGGCCAGTGTCTCAGCCAAAATCGGCTTTAGGCGGGCATCCAGCTCAATGCACACCACCTTGTCGGCGCGCCGAGCCAACTCCGCGGTCAACACGCCCACTCCGGGCCCTATTTCCAGCACGCCACAGCCTGGGGCGGCCCCACCCTGCTCCGCCATGCGCGGGCAGACCGAGGGGTTGATTAAAAAATTCTGTCCCATGGCCTTAGAAAAAGTAAAGCCATATCGTTCAAGCAGGCTGCGCAAATACGCCCTGTCGGTAAGCGCCAAGCCAAGCCCTCCTTTTAGGTTTTAAAAATTGAAGTGTCTTCAGTATAGCATAAACCTGACATGCATTGCCATACATCGACTAAAAGTGATACAAACCGCTTGCAACTTGTTCTGTTTTATTTTATGATATAAAAAATGTGCTTGGGAGGTAATCGCATGACCAGACGCGATAAAATAAATTATTACCTTGACATTGCCGAAACAGTTGCCGAACGCGGCACCTGCCTGCGCCGACTTTTCGGCGCGATCATTGTCAAAAACGACCAGATTATTTCCACCGGATATGTCGGCGCCCCCCGCGGCCGCCAGAATTGTACCGATCTGGGTTATTGCGCACGCGAAAAGCTAAATGTTCCCCGCGGCGAACGTTATGAGTTGTGCCGCTCAGTGCACGCCGAGGCTAACGCCATCATCCACGCCTCCCGCAGCGACATGATCGACGCCACGCTCTACCTTGTCGGCAAGGAGGCTGGGACGGGCAAATATGTCGAGAACGCCAATTCATGCGCCATGTGCAAGCGCATGATTATCAACGCAGGCATTGCCACAGTGGTTCTGCGCGACAGCAAAGAGGATTTTCGCGTGATGCGGGTATATGACCAGTGGGTGCTCGATGACGAAACCATCGGCCTAAAGCCCGGTTATTGAATTTCAGGTGCAGGTGCCCAAAGGGCATCTGCACCTTTTATTCGGCAGCCACGTCCTTATTTTTTCGATGTTCCGCTGTTAAACTGGTTCGGATTTATGGTATAATTACCGCAAAGCGGTTATTATACCAAGTTTATGCCCAACGGCTCGCCGCTTAACGCGGCAACCGCCTTTTGATGGGCTTTATACCACTGCACACTTTGCGCTGGCGGCATAATGATTACATAATAGCTTTATGGCAAAAGGGTTACCGCTATATACAGGGGGCGCCCTTTGAGTTTAAGATTTTGCGCGCCGTATTATAATTTGGCACCATCGCGCACCCTGTGTTGAATATCCTTGTGCATTTGCGGAAAAGATGAAGGCATCCACATTTTGATGGGAGGATGCCAAATGTCAGATAAAGCACATTCTAATAATCAACCATCCGGCGCAAACGATAACGAACAACGCCAGATGGACGAAGCACAGGATAAGCAAATTGAACAGATTGAACAAACTGGGTCAATAACCCCTATGAGTGGCAAGCACGCCATCCACTGCCTGACCATCATCGGTCAAATTGAGGGGCATTACGACGCCGCACCACAGACTAAAACCACCAAATATGAGCATGTCATTCCGCAGCTGGTGGCGGTGGAGCAGGATCCGCGCATTGAGGGACTGCTCATCATTCTGAACACCGTGGGTGGCGATGTCGAGGCGGGTCTTGCGTTGGCCGAGCTTGTTTCGGGAATGAAAAAGCCCACCGTTTCGCTGGTTCTGGGCGGCGGTCATTCTATCGGCGTACCGTTGGCTTGCAGCGCCAGACATTCGTTTATTGTACCCAGCGCCACCATGACCATCCACCCCGTGCGTATGAACGGCATGGTGCTTGGCGTTCCGCAGACGCTTTTTTATTTTCAGCGCATGCAGGACCGCATCATTGACTTTGTGGTCCAAAATTCTCATATGTCTGAGGAGAGCTTTCGCAAATACCTGATGAACACCGGTGAACTGGTCATGGACATGGGCACAGCCCTAGACGGCGATTCTGCCGTAGCTGAGGGCCTGATTGACGAGCTGGGTGGTTTAAGCGATGCAATAGAATGCCTGTACACCCTCATTGAAGAACAGCAGGCGTCTACGTCTGAAAACGGCCGGTAAATATTGTCGGTTCGACGGGTTATGACTGCAACAACCCTCCTTTTCCCATACACTTTAGATGTGACATTAATATATCGGAGGCGTTTATTTTGACAATTACAGAAGCAATTATCCAGGGGATTATTCAGGGTCTGACCGAATTTCTTCCAGTTTCAAGCTCGGGGCATCTTGCATTATATCAGTATTTTACCGGCCAGAACGGAGAGAGTGGCGCGCTTTTTTCGCTTGTGCTGCATTTCGGTACCCTAATAGCGGTGTTTGTGGCCTTCTGGAGTACCATCAAAGATTTGATCTTAGAGTTTTTCAACATGGTTGGCGACTTGTTTCACGGCAAGCTTTCGTTTAAAAAGTTGAATCCGCAGCGAAAGATGATTTTTTTGCTCGTCGTGTCGCTTCTGCCACTTTTTATTACGCTGCTGCTCAAAGATATTCTGCGCGGCGTGGCTGAGGATAATAATATTATCGTTGAAGGTGTTTGCTTTCTGGTCACATCGGCCATGCTATTAATGGCCGACCGCTGCACCGGCCGCACAACCGCCCGCGGCATGAGCTACCGCGCAGCAACGGCAATCGGCTTTGTGCAGGCGTTTGCGCCGCTGCCGGGCATTTCGCGCTCCGGCTCTACTCTTTCTGCCGGCATGATGCTAGGACTTGAGCGTGGCTTCGCCGTCAATTTTTCGTTTATTATGGGCATTCCGGCCGTCTGCGCTGCGTTGTTGCTCGATATGAAAGATATCATCGGCGGGGGGCTAAATCTCCCCGCTTCGGCGATTATAATCGGGTTGATTTTTTCTGCCGTATTCGGCCTGCTGGCCATTGGTATGGTTCGCTGGCTGGTCGCCTCCCAAAAGCTGCGCTGGTTTGGTTATTATACGCTCGTACTCGGCATCTTTGTGCTTGGGGCGGGCATCTACGACGCCATATCCGGCCACGCGCTGCAAAACGCTGTTATCGCCATGTTCAAATAGAAATAAATTAAACGCAAGGAGGTCGCCGCTTTGGCTGCCAAACGCAAAAAAAAATCTCCTCGAAAAACAAAAGCGCAGCTGCACGCGCAAAACCAGTTGCTTGCCGTTCTGCTGTTCACCCTTGGCCTACTGTTCGTATTTCTGTCGTTTGTTAGCGGCAGCGAGGGCTGGCTGACAGCGCACAACGTGCTGCTGGGTCTGTTCGGCTGGTCAGCCTTCTTCATTGGTCCTGTGTTTGTTTACATATCGGTCATGTCCTCCTTTGATAAGCTTTCAGACGACCTGCCGATCCGCGCCACGCTAACCGGCGTGCTGCTCTGCCTGATTTCGGCGGCGTTTCAGATCTTCCTTGCCGGAAAGCCCGAGGGCGAGACGGTGGGGGCCGTGGTTCGTCAGCTTTACGCAGACGGTCAGGCGCTGCACGGCGGGGGTATTACTGCGGCGCTGTTCGGTCAGCCCCTCATGCAGCTCGGTGCACCCGGCGACCGTATCGCCGTGGTGCTGTTGTTGTTTCTGCTGACGATGATTATTACCAAGTCGACGATTGCAGGCATTTTCCGTACAGCAAAAAAGCCGATGGAGAAGCTCTCGAATGGTTATCACGAGCTGGTCAACGCCATGCCGGCTCCGCAGCCGGTTGAAAACAGCACACCCGTTGAAAAACCCATGATTGACATTCCGCTTGATGACACCGCCCCCGCGTTAAAGCGACGCAAAAAGCCGGTTGTAGAGGAGGCTGTTACGCCCGACGTATCACGCGCCAAACAAAAGCTGCTTGATACCGCCACTGCCGACCTGCCGATATCCGAGGATCATCCTGTCACCCCGAGCGGCGATGCCATCGCCCCTGTCGTTCCTGACGAGGAGGGGCAACAGCTCTTTATTGAGGATATCATCAGCCGGGTGGCTCAGGTTCAGTCACAAAAGGCGCAAAAGGCCGCTGAACCGCCTGCACCGCCCGCGCCGCCGCCAGAGCCGGTTGAGCCACCCATTTATTTGCTGCCGCCGATCACGCTGCTGCGTGAGCCCTCTTTATCGGACCCCGGGGAGGTTACCGCAGACGAACTGCGCCAGAACGCACAGCGGCTGGTGGACACGTTGCAGTCCTTCGGCGTACAGACCCGTATAATTGATATTTCACGCGGGCCTGCTGTCACCCGTTATGAATTGCAGCCCTCCGCAGGCGTTAAAATTTCTAAAATAACCAATCTGGCTGACGATATCGCTTTAAACCTTGCATCGGCGGGCGTGCGCATTGAGGCACCCATTCCGAACAAGGCCGCCGTGGGCATTGAGGTTCCCAACCGAAAAGTGACCCCCGTCACGCTGCGCGAGGTGGTGGATTCTTCTGAATTTGCCGACGCGAAGAGCAAGGTCACAGTCGCACTCGGACGTGATATCTCTGGCAGTCTAGTCATGACAAACATCGCCAAAATGCCGCATCTGCTCATTGCGGGTGCAACCGGATCGGGCAAATCAGTTTGCATCAACTCCATCATCATGAGCATCCTATTCAAAGCAAAACCCGACGAGGTCAAGCTGCTTTTAATTGACCCCAAGGTCGTAGAGCTCGGTGTCTATAACGGCCTTCCGCATCTGGTCATTCCAGTGGTCACCGACCCTAAAAAGGCCGCTGGTGCGCTGGGCTGGGCTGTCACTGAAATGCTCAACCGTTATAAGCTGTTCGCTGCGCATAATGTGCGCGATATCGAATCGTTCAATCGCTTCGCCGAAAACGCGGCAGCTAATCCCCCGGCGGAAAACGACCCCGCACAGCCTAAGCTTTCAAAGCTGCCACATTACATCATTGTGGTGGACGAGCTGGCAGACCTGATGATGGCGGCGCCCTCCGAGGTTGAAGACTCTATCTGCCGTCTTGCACAGATGGCGCGCGCTGCGGGAATGCACCTGATTATTGCGACGCAACGCCCGTCGGTGGATGTCATCACCGGCGTGATCAAGGCAAATATCCCATCGCGTATCGCTTTTGCGGTGTCATCTCAGATTGACTCGCGTACCATCCTGGACATGGGCGGAGCAGAAAAGCTTCTGGGCATGGGGGACATGCTGTTCTCACCGGTTGGCTCGTCCAAGCCTACCCGCGTGCAGGGCTGCTTTGTCTCCGACGAGGAGATTGAACGCGTCGTCACCTACATTAACAGCGCAGGCACGCCGCAGTACGACAACCAGGTATTGGAAGAAATAGACAAGCACACACCTGTCGGCAAGGGCAGTGCCTCGGGCACGTCCTCCGATGACGGAGGTGACGACGATGAAATGCTTGCCCCTGCGATTGAATGTGTCGTCGAGGCTGGTATGGCCTCCACCTCGTTGTTGCAGCGCAAGCTGAAGCTTGGTTATGCCCGCGCGGCGCGCATCATCGATGAGATGGAGGGGCGCGGCATTATCGGCCCGTATGAAGGCTCCAAGCCCCGTGCAGTGCTCATTTCAAAGGAGCGCTGGATTGAAATGAAATTAAACCGGATGGCCAAAACCGGCGAATAAGTTAAGAGGATTACATGAATCATCGTTTTCTCCCAATCGCAGTTGAAGAAATGAACGCGCGTGGATGGCAGCAGGCAGATTTTATCTGTGTCACCGGCGACGCATATGTTGACCACCCCAGCTTTGGGATCGCGATTATCTCTCGTTTACTCGAACGGCTGGGCTACAGTGTGGTGATATTGTCCCAGCCCGATTTAAGCGACCCCGACACCTTTAAGCGCTTTGGCAGGCCAAAATACGCCTTTATGATTACGGCGGGCAACATTGACTCGATGGTGTCAAACTACACCGTCGCTAAAAAGCGCCGTGCGCAGGACGCCTACTCCCCAACTAACGCGCAAAACCGCCGCCCGGACCGCGCCGCGACGGTTTATTCGCGCGCGGCCAAAGCCGCTTACCCCGACTGCCCGGTGATTCTGGGCGGAATTGAAGCTTCGCTACGGCGCTTTGCCCACTATGACTACTGGGCGGATCGCGTCATGCCCTCCATTCTTGTCGATTCAGGCGCAGATATGGTCTCTTACGGCATGGGCGAGCGGCAGACAGAAATTATTGCCGCCAGACTGGCCGCAGGCGAACCGATTTCGGCGCTAACCGACATTCGCGGCACGGTGTGCTATGTAACGCCGGAACAGATTCCGAATGGCACGGTGAGCTGCCCCTCGTATGAAAAAGTGGCAAACGACAAGGCCGCCTATGTGCGTGCCTTTAAGCTTTGGCTGGACGAACAGGACGCCGTAACTGGTCGCCCAGTGCTACAAAAGCACGGCGAACGCTATGTCCTGCAAAATCCGCCCATGCCGCTGCTCACCCGTGAGGAGCTGGACGCCGTGTTCACCATGCCATTTACAAGGGCCTATCACCCCAGCTATGAGGCCCTCGGCGGCGTCAAAGCCATCGAAGAGGTTGAATTTTCAATCATGCACAACCGCGGCTGCTATGGTCACTGCAACTTTTGCTCCATCGCTGTGCATCAGGGGCGTCAGGTGGTATCGCGCAGCGTTGATTCGGTGTTAACTGAGGCCGAAAGCTTTGTCGGCAATCCGCGCTTTAAAGGCTATATTCACGATGTGGGCGGTCCCACCGCAAACTTCCGTTACCCCTCTTGTAAAAAGCAGGAAACCAAGGGGTTATGCAAGGATAAAAAATGTCTGGGGAATCCCGCCTGCCCGGCTATAAAAGTGGACCACAGCGAATACCTCGACCTGCTGCGTAGACTGCGGTCCATAAAGGGCGTCAAAAAGGTGTTTGTGCGTTCCGGCCTGCGCTTTGACTATATCATGCTTGATAAGGATGATACGTTTTTAAAAGAACTGGTTGCCAACCACATCAGCGGGCAGCTTAAAGTCGCGCCGGAGCATTGCAGTGACGCCGTGCTTGACGCGATGGGCAAACCGCATATCGAGGTATATGAGCAATTTGTCAAGAAATTCTACCAGTGCACCAAACAGGCGGGCAAAGAGCAATATCTTGTCCCCTATCTCATGAGTTCTCATCCTGGCAGCACCATCCGCGACGCGGTGGCTCTTTCGCTTTTTTTAAAGAAAAATCGCATGCACCCCGAACAGGTGCAGGATTTTTACCCCACGCCGGGCACCATTTCGACCTGCATGTTCTACACCGGTGTCGATCCCTTGACCGGCAAGGAAATTTATGTTCCTACAACCGACCGCGAAAAACAGCGTCAACGCGCGCTGCTGCAATATTTTAAGCCCGAGAACCGCCGTACCGTCATTGAGGCACTCGAAGAAATTCGGCGCACCGACCTCATCGGTACCGGGCCGGACTGCCTGGTCGCCCCCGACCGGCAATATCAGCAAAAGCTTGCTGAAAAGCGTATGGCACAACAATCCGGCCGGCCACGCGACGGCGGACACCAGAGTAAACCTTCGCACCGTACTGCAAATACCAAATTAGGAGGCAGACGATGAAGCAGACCAATACCCGAAAACGGCGCACTCGAAAGCGCACTTCTCCGCTGGCGCTGCTGTTCATTGTGATCGTCACTGCTGTTTCGTGGTATACAACCGAATATAAGCCTGTGACAGAAGCAGTGCCCGCGTTGGCTGAAAACGTTATTGCCCAGGTGCAGGTACTGGATGTCGGCCAGGGCAGCAGCCTGCTGCTGCGCACCGAGGGAGAAAACGGCGGTCAAGCGATACTCATCGATGGCGGTGAGCGTTCGGCATCTCAGGCGGTGTGCGACGCGCTGGACGCGGCAGGTATTACCCGCCTTGACCTTATTGTCATGACCCACCCGCATACCGACCATTTCGGCGGGCTGATTGCGGTACTTGAAAACTACAAGACAGATACGCTCTGGATGCCTGCTGTTTCTGAAAAACTAACCCCCACCAACAGCACCTTTGAAAGCCTGCTGGACGCGATTGAAAAAAATGGCTGCGATGTGGTACAGGTTGTAACTCCCCGCTCCGAAACGCTGGGCGAGGGCATCACCTTACAGCTGCTCAACGCTTTTGTACCCGATCCAGACAACTTAAACGACACCTCGCTGTGCCTTCGCATTGATGCGGGAGAGGCATCCTTTCTGATCACCGGCGACGGCGAAACTGCGGTCGAGCAGCTGCTGCTTGATAATAATGCCCCGGTGTCCGCCGATATTTTCGTGGCGGGGCATCACGGCAGCAACACCTCAAACAAACAGGATTTTTTAAACGCTGTAAGCCCCGAGGCCAGTGTCATCTCCTGTGGGCGTGACAATTCTTACAACCTGCCCAACCAAAAGGTGTTGACCAGGCTTTCGGCCTTTGGCGTGGTCTATCGCACCGATTTGAACGGCACTGTCACTTTTTCGACCGATGGCAACGCCATTTGGGTCGCTGCCAGTAACATAAATGATGCAATCAATGCAAAGGAGGCCGCCTAAATGATGTTATCCATCGACCGAATTGAGGGCGATTTTGCTATCTGCATGGATGAGCAGCAACAGCAGCACCGCATTCCCCTTGCGGCGCTGCCCAAGGGCGCGGACGAGGGGGATATTCTCCGGCGAACCGAAGAAGACGGCTACCAACTGGATGTGCAGGAGACCGGGCGCAAGCGCAAGGCCTTATCTGAACGGCTGTCGCGGCTGGGCGCGGGTTCGCGTCGCAGCGCCGTCGCCCAGCTTTTAGAGCAGGCAACCGAGCCGGTCAGCGCCTCTGCGTTAGCGGATAAATTCCATGTGAGCCGCCAGATTATCGTTGGCGACATCGCGCTGTTACGCGCCTCTGGGGCGCCGGTGGTTGCAACGCCGCGCGGCTATCTGATGGAACATGACGCTGATGGCAACGCGTCGCAGGACTACACCGTGGCCTGCCGCCATGAAACTTCCGAACAGCTTTTACAAGAATTATATATTGTGGTAGATCAGGGCGCAACAGTGCGTGATGTGATTGTTGATCATCCCATCTACGGCCAACTCACCGGCCAGTTGCAAATCAGCTCCCGTTTTGAGGCCGACCGATTTGTCAAGGCACTCGCTGCCACCGAAGCTTCTCCGCTCTCACAGCTCACTGGGGGCATCCATTTGCATACACTGCGCTGCCCCGACCAAGCCTGTTTTGAGCGAATCACAACAGCGTTGAAAAAGGCGGGCATCCTAGTTTTGGAATAGAGTAGCACATCTGCTTTTACACCAACATGCGGCGAGCTATATTTTAGAAAGCAAAAAAGAAAACAGTCGACGACCCTGCCCTGTGGACAGATCGTTGGCTGTTTTTATTGCATTTAGACAGTTATCGGGCAAGCAACTAACCTGCTCGTTTAAAAAAGTGGCAAGCCCCTGCCTTTTTCATTTGTTGGAATAGCAAGCCATAAAACTGGTTAAAGTAAGACCAAGGCGCGTTTTACATCATGGTCACTCCATTAATACTCAAATGGAACTGAAAATCAAAAAACTTGGCCGCCTTGCGGCAAAGCAGCATACGCTCTAGGAAAATCTCAAAATAATCAGCTAACGTGCTTAATTTTGAATCGATGTTCAACACCAGCGTAATGGTGCGGGACTGCTTATCAATTTTTAGCGACGATTGCTCCACTGAGTAGTTCACCCGATCATGAATATCGAAACTGGCAACATCTCGGTTGCGCACGCGCGAACGACGAACATCGCTCTTATCTGCCAGAATAAGCGCCGCAGCCAAGGCATTCACCGGATGGGCGGTATGCTCATCGTGATTGCCAATGGCCGACACCACCTGCGCCACCTCACTGGGAACCATGCCCATTTTATCGAGAATACGAAACGCCATCACCGCGCCCGACTGCGCATGATCAATGCGGTTGACCACGTTTCCGATATCGTGCATAAAGCCCGCAATTTTTGCCAGCTCAATAGTGCGGGCATCGTATCCCAGATCAGTCAATATGTTCTGCGTCACGGTGGCAGTGCGCACCACATGCGCAAAGCTATGCTCTGTATAACCCATACTTAAAAGCGATGCGTCCGCCTGGCGGATGTAAGCTTTTATTTCTTCGCTGTTTGAAATTTCTCCATAGGTCACCATTCGGGTCTCTCCCTTGTTTAATCTTCATTCTTTTTTACTCTATACAGTTTTCAGTATACTGCGCCTGTGTTAAATTTGCAATCTCGCATTTGTAAGGAGATATTATGAAACCGCCACGACTGATGCGCCTGTTATGTTGCCGAGCGGTGCTGCTGCCCGCCTTCGTTTTACTGGAGGCAGGACTGATTTTTTGCGCCGTTTGGCTGTTGGCGCGGCACTCGCCCCTTTTGGCACTGCTGCTGCATACATTAAGCATAGTGGCGGTTTTGTATATTGTTTCAAAGCACGACAACCCTTATTATAAGCTGGCCTGGGTCGTTCTGATACTCATAGTGCCCATTTTGGGCGGCATGATATACCTTCTGGTCGGAAACAAGCGTCTACCCCGACGTTTAAAACAGCAGTTGATTGAATATTATCAGCAAAGTCTGTCGCCGGTGATCATGGATTCAGGTAGCGAAACAGCGCTTGCCACGCTGGATAGATATCTCGCAGCGCAGAGCACCTATCTTAAAAACTGCACCGGATTTGCGGCGTGGCAGCATACAGCGTGCGAATTTTTCCCATCCGGGAGCGCGCTGTTCGAGCGGATGTGCGCCGAAATGGAGGCAGCTGAAAAATTCATTTTTCTAGAATATTTTATCATTTCGCCCGGTCTGCTTTTGAACCGCGTGTTGGCTATTTTAGAAAAAAAAGCGCATGCAGGCGTGCTGGTGCGCTTGATGTATGACGACGTAGGCACCATAAACAAGCTGCCGGGGAATTTCGCCAAAGCGCTGCGCGAAAAGGGCATTGAGGTAACGGTATTTAACCCCTGCCGCATGCATATCACCGCCGCGATGAACTACCGCGACCACCGCAAGCTCTGCGTCATTGACGGCAACATCGGCTTTTGCGGAGGTGCCAACCTCGCGGACGAATATATTAACCGCCTGCCCCGCTGCGCCCACTGGAAGGATTCCGGTGTGCTGCTAAAGGGCCACGGTGTCTGGAACCTCACACTGCTGTTCTTAGGCCTGTGGGGCTTTTCCAACGCCGAACAGTTGCAGGATTTTTCGCCTTTCGTTCCCACCGTCACCTGCCAAAGCGACGGTTTTGTGCAGGCGTTTGGTGACAGCCCTCTGGATAACCTTTATGTTTCAGAGACTTTTTGCCTTCAGGCCATTTCGCGCGCGACTAAGTATATTTATATTACAACGCCCTATCTGGTGCTGGGTCACGAGATGGTTTTAGCACTTGGCACGGCGGCATTATCTGGCGTGGATGTGCGTATCATCATGCCCTCTGTGCCGGACAAATGGTATGTTCACGTGATTTCGCGCAGCTATTATGCGTCGTTGCTGCGTTTTGGTGTGCGCATCTTTGAATATCAACCCGGTTTTATCCACGCCAAGCAGTTGGTCAGCGACGATATAACTGCCATGGTCGGCACCACCAACCTTGATTTTCGCAGCTTCTATTTGCATTTCGAATGTTCAGTCTGCCTTTATGGGAATTCAGCCGTCAAAAGCATTCTTGACGACGTTAAAAGTACGCTGACCCGCTGCCGTGAGATCACTTTTGGTGATACCCGGCGGTTCCCGCTTTGGCAGCGCGCAATGGCCGCGGCACTCCGCCCTTTTGCACCACTGTTTTAACTGGTAGCGCCTATCTAAATTACAATGAGGCCCCGACGGACGCATGACAGAAAAACGCTAAGAAAATCTCTGCTATATTGCTGTTTAGTAATAGGGACAAACCACACAAGAAGCAAAAAC
The DNA here is from genome assembly GCA_035560675.1 of Clostridia bacterium. Classification (GTDB taxonomy): domain Bacteria; phylum Bacillota; class Clostridia; order Oscillospirales; family Ruminococcaceae; genus Yanshouia. Next base: position 376 of record DATMYZ010000176.1, on the reverse strand, counting down.
GAGGCTTAAAAACAGTTGCTCTGTTCATGCCTCGTTATATGCAAACTTTTACTCGTCTTCTGCCCCTTTGTGCACGCAAAGTATAATAGTGAGCACAATCCCATAAAGAAACCCACACATTAAAAGCAATAGCATGAGCCATTTCCGGGTAGGAAGCCACACATAACACGCCCATGCTAACATAAAAAAGAACACAGATCCCCATGGCATCACTGATGACCATTTGCCAAACAGTTTGCTGAAAACACGCTTCTGTATCCTTTTGTTTTTTTGATCTTTTTCAAAGCCCTTTTTGGAAAGTGCAGCATGCAACCCCTGCCCGGTGAGCACCGCTATTAATATCATCCAAACAACATCCACATGACCGTCTGAAATG
>DATMYZ010000175.1:0-10638 GCA_035560675.1 Clostridia bacterium | reverse complement strand
TCTTTCAGGTTGCTGATATTTGTGCTATACTTGGCTTTGTCAAACTCCATCTGATGTCATTCTCTCTTTGTGTTTTGTCGTGATTACACTTTGAGAGTGTCATTTTGATGGAGTTTGTTTTCATATAGCACCACGGGTTAACTTAAAAGTTAAAAGGGTTTCAGTTGCTTCTCTTTTTTTACAACGATCTGCTCATAGCTTTCAATTTTGGCGTTCAGTCGCTCCATCGTTTTTTGCATCGCTTCTATTTTCGCTGACAATTGCTTTCGCTGTTCGATCAAGAGCTTTTTTCTTGCCGCAACCGTTGTGTCTCCCGTCTGAAAAAGGGCTACATATTCTGTCAGAACTTCAATGGGCAGGCCTGCGCACCTTAAACATTTTATAAAGTCAATCCAGTTGCAATCTTCCTGCGCATAATCCCTGATTCCGCTTGAACTTCGTCGAACACTGGGAATCAGGCCAATTCGTTCGTAATAACGGAGGGTATCCTGCGAAAGCCCATATTGTTTGCTCACTTGACCGATTGTCATATTTTAGCCCTCCTGAATAGGTGTATTATACCATTTGGAGCCAGCTCTAAGTCAAGTATTTCTGAATAAAAAGTAACCCCTTGTAGCAAAATGTTTTGCATTTGTTGGCAACCGCCATATTTCGTATAAATAATCTGCCAGATTTCTATTTTTAACTTGACTTAAAGTAAACTCCAGCGTGTATAATTTTACTATAAGCCTGACGTAGCGCAGCAACACAATGCGCCACTTAAACAAGGAGATTGCAAAATGAAGAAAGCAGACGTATATTTTACCGATTTTCGGACGGAACCTTTTGGTGACGGGCTACCCACCAAGTTAAGGAAGTTGATTAAAGCTGCGGGTATCGGGCAGATTGACCTAGATGGCAAGTTTGTCGCCATCAAATTACATTTTGGCGAACTGGGCAACATTAGCTATCTGCGACCCAATTACGCCAGGGCAGTAGCCGATGTAATAAAAGAATTCGGTGGAAAGCCTTTTTTAACCGACTGCAACACCATGTACCCCGGCAGCCGTAAAAATGCGCTTGAACATTTGGAGTGCGCGTGGGAAAACGGCTTCACACCGCTGACGGTCGGATGTCCGATATTAATTGGGGACGGACTTAAAGGCACTGACGATATTGCTGTCCCAGTAGAGGGCGGCGAATACGTCAAGGCGGCTAAAATTGGCCGGGCCGTCATGGACGCAGATGTCTTTGTCAGTCTGACCCATTTTAAAGGGCACGAAATGACCGGCTTCGGCGGCACCATCAAGAACATTGGCATGGGATGCGGTTCCCGTGCCGGTAAAAAGGAGCAGCATAGCAGCGGAAAGCCCCATATTTACCGCGATTTGTGCCGTGGCTGCCGTAAATGTCAAAAAGAATGCGCCAACAACGCTCTAATGTTTGACACCGCCACCAAGAAGATGGCTGTTAATCAGGAAAATTGCGTTGGCTGTGGGCGCTGCTTGGGCGCCTGTAATTTTGATGCCATCGGATTTGATAATAACGATGCAAACGAGCTATTGAACTGTCGTATGGCAGAATACACCAAGGCGGTTGTAGATGGCCGTCCTAATTTTCACATCTCGCTGGTGGTAGACGTTTCGCCGCACTGCGACTGTCATGGGGAAAATGACGCACCCATTCTGCCTAACCTGGGTATGTTCGCCTCTTTTGACCCGTTGGCACTCGATCAAGCCTGCGTCGACGCCTGCATGAAAGCTCAGCCGCTCCCGGGCAGCAAACTGGCTGACAATTTGGGAACGGCCGGCTTTATTGATCACCATGACCACTTTGTGAACTCTTCGCCCGAATCCGAATGGCGCACATGCCTAGAACATGCTGAAAAAATTGGTTTGGGTACCCGAGACTATGAGCTGCTCATCGTCAAATAAACTGAGTTCTTAGCTTAAAGGGCACACAGAAGATTTCTTCTGCGTGCCCTTTGTTATAAAGTTATTCACGCGCTGATAAGCGGTAGCCATTAAGAGCCGCACTGCTTCAAACGCTAAATTTTGTCCTTGGCATGACGGCACCCGCCTACCCGACCGGAATCACACAGCGGTAATCCTGATTATCCACCTCAACGCTACGGATGCGCACCTGCACCGAAAAAGCGCGATGGAGGTTTTTTTCGTTTATTACCGCACCGCTACTACCATAAATACTGCTACCGTCACGATTTAAAATAAGCGCCTCATCGGCAATTTGCAGTGCATGGTCAGGGTAATGGGTATTAATCACAACCGAAATGCCGCGTTCGCGCGAAAGATTTTTGATGCAGTTGAGAACCGTCAGCTGGTTTCTAAAATCCAGGTTCGATTCTGGCTCATCCAAGACCAACATGGCGGGGTCGGCAGTCAGCGCGCGAGATATTAGCACCATTTGCAGCTCTCCGCCGCTCATCTCATTGCATTTCTTATCTTTGAGATGCAAAATCCCCACCGATTCCATGCAGGAGAGAGCGAGTCCATGATCTTTTGCGCCGGGCTGCTCAAACAAACTCAAATGTGCCGAACGCCCCAGTGTCACCATCTCTTTTGCCGTATACGAAAACACTGAGCTTTTTGCCTGCGGCACATAAGCAATTTTTTGCCACAATTGGCGGCTGGGTATCTGGCAAAGTGGAATACCGTCCAGGAGCGTTACGCCGCTACCCCATTTCAGCAACCCCATCATGCAGCGCAGCAGCGTAGTTTTGCCAACGCCGTTTGAGCCCAGCACGCTCAATACCCTTCCGCTTTCAATGCGCAAACAGATGTTGCGCAAAACCTGCTGCCTGCTGCGTGGGTAGCAAAAACAACCGTCTTGAACCTCAAATGTCATAACTGCGTCCCCCCCGTCCTTCTCAGCAGCGCGATAAAGAATGGCGCGCCGATAACTGCCGTCAGAATAGATATGGGAATTTCCGCTGCTGTGGCGCTTCTGGCCAGCGTATCAATGACGATCATGAACATGGCGCCAAGGCTAATGCTCACCGGTATCACGACCTTGTTGTTGCTGCCATACAGCATTCTGGCGATGTGCGGAACAAGCAGCCCCACCCAGCCAACCTGGCCGCACATCGAAACGCACGAGGCCGTCACAAAGGTGGATGCCAGCATAATCATCATGCGCACAAGCTTTACATTGACACCCAGAGAGCGCGCCTCGTCGCTGCTGAGTGCCATAATATTGAGTCGCCAACGCAGGAAAAACACCATCAGCGTTCCCACTGCGATAAAGGGCAGCCCCAATGCCAGACGCGAATAGCTGACTCCCGTCAGACTGCCCATCAACCAATAGGTAATGCTGGGCAGAACGTCATGCGGGTCGGCGACAAATTTGACCAGTGACACCAGCGCTTGAAAGAGTGAAGAGACTACCATACCGCTGAGCACCACCATGACGATGCTGCTTTTTTCTCGCTGCTGGCTAATAAAGTGTGTCAGCATAATAGCGCAGATGCCAAATACAAGCGCGCAAAGCTGAACGGATATCAGATTTAACCCAAACATCAGTGCCAGCGCTGCACCGAATGAGGCACCGCTTGCAACCCCCAGCGTATCGGGGGTTGCAAGCGGGTTTGTAAACAAACCCTGAAACGCCGCGCCAGAAACTGCCAGCCCCGCCCCGATAAACATGGCGAGAATAATCCGCGGTAACCGCACGTTGAACAGTATAGAAACCAGAGTGGAGTCCATTTCCGCCATTGTTCCGTTCAGGGGTGATAACAACACCCTGAGGGTATCAGACAGGTTAATGTAATACCGTCCTATGCCAAGGCACACCACAGCCACCGCAAAGGGCAGCACCAGCAGAAGAATTCTTGAAGAAGCGCCGTACTTCATTTTGATCATTTCTTTAATCCGGATGCCTCACTGCTAGGATTGAAAATCTGACTAATCTCTTCGCTGGTCAACTCGTAATTATAGAATCTCTTGTAATAGTCACTGATCTCTTTGTCCATATCAATGTCTTTAAATAGCTCGGGCTGATTTTGAGTGGCGAGCCACTGCATGGCAAGGGGCGTATCTGACGCGGGTGGGAACCAGCGGTACATGCCCAGCGGGAATTTGTAAACCTTTTTCTCCTTGACCGCTTTTACAACGCTCCAGTCAAAGCCATCAATAGTGTTCTGATAGAGATCCTCGGGCTGGTAGGGAGAGAAGTTTGTAATGTAGATGATATCAGGGCTCCATTGGTAAACTTGCTCCATGTTAATTTCAGCCATGCCAGTGAGCTCGCTCGCTACGTTGATAGCGCCGGTGGTCTCAAGCCAATACTGACCGAAAAAGTTGCTACCGGAGGTTTTAATCGTCCCGTTATCATAGCGAAAAAGGATCAGAACCTTGGGCTTGACGAGAGAATCTCCCGCCGCCTGCAAAGTTTTGGTAATCTCATCTCTAACCTCGTAGCCGTAGTCGGCTATTTCCTTTGCAGTTTCCTGCTGCCCAAACACTTCGCCCATTAGCGAAATCCAGTTATCAAAGGTTGCCACCGTGTCAAATTTAAACTTGCTGGTACTAAAAGCAATAGCCGGAATACCTGCCTTTTTAAGCGCCTCATAATCGGCGGTTTTATCAGCAGAATAAAGCACTACATCCGGCTTTAGCTTTAGCAGTTCTTCAACATTCAGGCTGCCATCCTTTATAAAACTGGTATCGGCCTCTAAAATTTCCGGATGAATTTTAGGCAGAATGGAGTTCTTTGCCGCAGCCATCGACGAGGGGTCCATGCCAACCAGTTTGTCGGCCGCGCCGTCAAATAGGCAAAATACCGAGGGCAGGGGCAAAATAGAGGAAATAACAACGCGGTTGATTTCAGTAGGGATAACAACTTCATTGCCTGCGTGATCGATAATGGTTCGGGTTGTTGCTGTCGATGCGGAAGCCGATGCCACCTCGGACGAAGCAGCGGGCTCGGCCGCAACGGAAACCCGCGCGGCTTCTGCGGGCTTTGCGGACACGGAGCCGCAACCGCTCAGGGCAGTGAGCAGCATCGCACCGCACAAGGCGATTGCGGAAATTCTTTTGCTGAGCTTGATCATTTTATACCTACTTTCTTGTCTCGGGCATCTGCCGCGCATTTGAATAACGCTTTTATAGGCCCTTGTTTTTTTGTATAATGATAAACGCTTTGCAGCGGTTATTAATGAAGTTTAAAGGCACTCGGCAGTTGTGAACAGAACACCAAGACATTTATTAAGTCCTTCGCCAATGCAATTGAGCGGATCCAGCTTTGCCATTTTGCTGGATACACAGTAGATAGGGTTATCAATAAAATTCAATAGTGTGCCGGGTTTAACCAAAAGCCTAAACATGGGGTCACCGATGACAGTTCGGTACTTGCCGCTGTTAATCGCCGCGCTGATGGTGCGCTCGTCGCAAAGGTCAAGCATACCCTTCTGTTCATAACCTGCTTCAGTGCCAAACAGGCAACCACAGTCTGCTGCGATACCGAACTCGCTTTTAAGCCCCAGCTGCATGGCCTTGCAAAAAACTGCATCGCCCAAAACAAGCGTATCGGCATTGCCTACTGCAGTATCAAGATAAGCCGATTGCCGGTCTGCAATACAACCTAAAACCATCTCGTGCCAACTCGCCTGCATCTGTCTTCCCATTGGCATACCAACAACATAAGGGATGCCGTACCTCTGCTCAAAATAGTGCGCGGGCGGTATGCCCGACTGTGACACCACCAGATTGACCGACGCCTGTGCCGCGTTTTCAATATCCGGTAGGGTCAGCCCGTCGCAAAAGCTTGCGATGAGTTCAAAGCTGCTCTCTTTTAAAAGACCTTTCAGCGATGCACTGGCACGGCTGTCATAATCGAGAGGGGTAAGCCCTAACAGGTTGACACCGCGCGGATTTTTCCCCTTTGGTGGTCGGGTAAAACGCTCTGCCAGCGCCATGCAGGCCTGAGAAACGCCATCCGAATAGTACTTTGTGCCGGTTGTATCAAAGCCAAGGCAGGGCCTTCCGGTGCGCAGCTCAATATCTGCGGCGATGCCCTTTAAATCGGTGCCTATCACCATTGGCACCGGGCTGCCGATTAATGCGATTAGGTCAGGCTTCAGGCTTTCAGCCGCCTGCAAGGTTTTTTGTATCATTTTTTCATCATCGCCAAGTACGGCGTCCAGTTCGCGCAGGCCGGAACAAAAAACAGCTGCGCGAGAACCGTACCAACGAGGCTCATCATAGCCCGTATAATTGCCGGTGCAACCTGATGCATCATGGAGCACCGTGACACAGTTCAGGTCAAAAAGAGCGGAACACACACCGGAATAATCAGGCGAAAAGGGAGGTAGCTTTACACATAGTTTTCTCATCCTATTTACACCACCAGTCCGTAGGCATCAATCATGGCGCGCAGATCTGCCTGCGCATTGATCGCCTTTTCCATCATATTCATTAGCGTTATGACGCCGTAATAACCAAACATACCCTCGTCTACCACAAGGTCAACGACATGCCGTGAACCAGAAATATAAGCGGCGTTAAAGCCGATAGCCAGACTGTCTTCAAATCTTTTGTCGAATTTTACAACATCGTAATGCTGCGGCTGAAACACCTCCATCGCAGGCAGGTTGGCGCAGACCCATTCATACGCATTGCGGTCGGGAGGGATGACCTCCTCAGCAAAAACACGAACAACGTTAAAACCATAGCCACATAGCGCCTTTGCCAGACTAAATGGCCTTATAGCGGCTGAAGCGTCTATAATAATCGGATAATCGCCAATTTTTTCTTTTGCTCTTCTAATCGCCGTTTGAGCCTTGGCAATATCGTGGGAAAAATCGTAGACGCCGATCGAGTTAGCGTTTACAAACTCATGAATAGCGCGATACTGTTCCGCAATCACCTCCAAATCATAGCTGACCGGCAGAAACTTGTATGGCGTGCCGCAACGCGTTTCCATCTCCTGTGCCGCGCGTATGCCCATCGGCATCAGCACAAAATTTTTAACGCTTCGTGCCATCTTCTGCCATGCATCAAAGCTTTTATAAGCACTGATGTGGCGAATCTGCTGTCCGCCTTCCAGCCACAACATTTTGTGCAACTCACATGCTGGGTCTATTTCCACCAAATTGCCGATGGTATTGATCGCGTTATCCCGCCCGCTCTGCGGTGCCAGCAGGCTATAGATTCGCTTTTGTATGCCTACCGGCGGCGGTTCATCCGAACCCAAAGTGATCGGGTTCATATGTGCCATTCTGAATTGGATATCAGGATGACGTTCATTGAGTACCTGTTCGACTGTGTCGCAATCAGTTCCGATGAGGTCATCCAGACAGCTGACCATCACAAACATGGCACGCGGACGGGTATCAATCTGCTCCAGCAACTCATCCACCGCCTCAAGAATAATATCGTCATAACCACTGATAATATCGCTTTGGTCTATGTAATAATACGAAACGCGATCTTTTAGCCCCTGCTTGACCGCACCCAACGCGCCGTGTCTGCCGCAAGCAAAGGGACAGACAAAAAGCTGATAACTTTCAGGGGCGAGCATCCCCATTCTAACCACGCCCCAGCCCCCATGGGCAGGCGTTTCGTAATGCAGAGTAGAAGAAAAGGTGTTGCAGTTACACACGGTTACATACCTCCATCAGTCTGGTGGCCAGATCCATATATTCCTGTGCCATATCGCAGTCTGGAAAAGCCTCGATTACTGTTTTGCCCTCGTTTTCGGCTTGCTGCACAAACGGACTGCGGGGGACGACCTTGATAATAGTGGCGTTCATTTCGTCGGCAGCCTGTTGCACCAGAGCCAGTTCGTTTTCTATATTGCGAGAATTTAGAATAATGCCCGAAAATTTTGCATATCCGCGGTTGCCGAAGTTTTCAATCGCGTGTGAAATGTTGGTTGCTGCATAAAGCGACATCATCTCGCCCGAGGTGACAATAAAAACACGGTCAGCATATCCGCCGCGTATCGGCATGGCAAAACCGCCGCACACCACGTCGCCCAGCACATCGTAAAAAACGATGTCGGGCTTAAAAACTTCATAGGCATTAAGGGCCTCCAGCTTATTAAATGCGGTTATAATGCCACGCCCCGCGCAACCTATGCCCGGCGTGGGGCCGCCAGATTCAACGCAAACGGTGTTAGCAAAACCACAGAATGCGATATCTTCCAGAGATAATCCGTCTCCCTTTTCTTTGATTTGGTCAAGCACAGTGGGTATTCTGCGCCCCCCTACCAGATTTTTGGTGGAATCCGCCTTGGGGTCGCACCCAATCTGCATGACGCGGTATCCCTGCACAGCTAACGCGGCCGAAAGGTTTGAGGTTGTTGTCGATTTGCCGATTCCGCCCTTGCCATAAATTGCAACTTTAATCAATCGTGTCACTCCTAGTTTTTAAAGTCTGTCTGGCACCTACTACTGATACAGCGCCTGCGTAAGGCCAATTTTATCCTTAATTTTAATTTGTGAGCCCTCAACAGCAATAAGGCCCTGATTCTGGAAGTAGGCGAACTCGCGAAACAGCGCTGCTCGGCTGATGCCCATCATTTTTGAAAACTGCTCTTTTGAGCAGGGCAACTTAATAATATCGTTTGTCATGTTGCAGGTGAACAGATATTGGATGAATTTGCGGCGGCAAGACTGGATACTTAAAATTTCAATCCGCTTCATCAGTATCTGAATTTTTTGGCTGCACATTGTGCCGTAGCGTTCTAAGAGCATGGGTGAGCGAGACATCAGGCCCAGGAAAACATCTTTTGGCACATAGACCACCGTGGTGGCTTTGCTGCACTTTATAAGCGCTTCTATTTGGTCTTTCAAAAATATGCTGCAAACGCCAAATACGTCGCCCGCCCCGATAATGTTGATATTAATTTCGCTGCCGTCACAGGCGATGCTGTACACATCCAGACAACCGCTTGCGATGACGCCAATGCACTGACTGTTATTGATATACCGAGCCACCTGTTCCCCTTTTTTATAGCGCTTTGAAAATAAGCCCGTCAGCTCTGCCTCGGGCAGTCCGCCAAACAGGTTTGTTCCCAGAACAATTTGTCTCATCGCCTGAAGCTGCAAAACGAGTCACCTCCAATAGGTTAGTTGCTACTAACCAATATGCACTATCATAGCACAGCAAACTGACGGAATCAACCGTATTATTTTCATCATCCGTTTCACCTGGTACGGTTTTGTAGCGTTATGCCGTGATAAAATAAGATAATTTTCCTTGAGCTCTCAAACTAAAGCCTCTGAGCTGATGCTATTATTGCACATCAGCTCAGAAGGTCTATACAAAATCCGAGATGGTTATTAAAATTTTAAGCCTCCGGGAACACTTTGTAAAAATCATCCCCGAATTTAATCTTCAGGCTTTGCAATCTGATATCTATGCTCTGCTCTAGACTCAAGCGGCCCGTGTTCAGCGTCATATCATAATTGACCGAATTGGTCCAATAGTTACCCTTCGTATAGTTCTTATAGTAATCGGCACGGTATTTATCAGTATTGGCAATGAGTGTACACCCACGCAATGGTTCCCTGTTGGGCACTGACCGCCGTTAGAGCAGAATTGCTTGCCAGACGGGAAAAGTCGTCAGGAGATACGTTGAAAATGACATCGTACTGTCCGGCTTCAAGGCCCACAGTCTCGGTAACTTGATCGCTGACAATATTGAACTGAAGGTATTTAGACGGCGCAGACTTATAGCCGGACCAACCGTCCATCTCGGTGCCTTCTTTACCGTAGGCAACATAATAGTCAAAGCGTTCCATCTTGACATACTGGTCTTTCTTCCATTCAACAAACTTGTAGGGTCCGGTCCCGATGTAATCGACCAAAAATCCATTGCTGTCTTCTTTAGCGCAGGCAGCTGCGGTAGTGATAGAAGCGGGCTGCGCAGCACCGGCAATCATCGCGGGCAGCAGGGTCAAAGCGCCGCTTGCATAAATCTTGGCAGTAGCGTCATCGACCTTTTCAAATTTGGCGTCGCCAACCATTGCACCAGCTGAGCTGAATCCGACAACCCAGCGGTTCATAGAAGCAATGACGTCTTCGGCGGTCATGGTGCTGCCGTCATGGAATTTGACACCTTTTCTAAGCTTAAAGGTAATGGTCTTGCCCTCGTCGCTAAACTCAAAGCTCTCGGCAAGCTCAGGGACGGCTTCAGCCTTTGAGTTAAGCGTCACAAGCTTTTCCTAAATTGTGCCATCGCACATCTGACGTGCAATAAGAGAGCTGTTTTTATGCAAATCTAAAGACGGGGCCTGCTGAGTAACGGCAATCTCCAACGTTTCTTTATAGGCTTTTGCTATTTCTGGCGCACTGCTTGTAGTGCTGTTGGAGGACGGGGTAACCGGTGCCGAAGAAGCCCCGGAACAGGCAGACAAAATCATCGCCGTTGCCAACAATAAGGTTAAAAAGCCCTTGATCTTCTTATTTTTCATGTTAAATACCCTCCCACTATTTTTAGCACATAAAACAAAAACAAAGGGACGCGCAACTTATACTGCGTGCCCCTTTGCATGCTTTACGATTTTTTAGATTATACAGCGTGCCACAAATAGTGTGAAGGCGTCTATATTATTTTGCAGGATATTACATGGTTAGCTGCATAATTTCATTGGCATTTGGCCATCATATTCTACGTATACATCCGAAAACTTTATAT